>JAFECZ010000078.1 GCA_018241905.1 Pseudomonadota bacterium | reverse complement strand
AGCAGCAAGGCCGTGCCCAGCGTGACCATCAGGCGAGTCAGATCGGTGCCGCGCAGGATGGTGATGCTGGCCACCGCGCCCAGCAACGCCGAGGCCAGGATGGCGGCCAGCAGGCCCGCCGTCGGATCCGGCATCACGTGCTTGGCAAACAACGCCGCCACATAGGCGCCAAAGCCGAAGAAGGCCGCATGGCCCAGTGACACGATGCCGGTGTAGCCCAGGATCAGGTCCAGCGACATCGCGAACAGCGCAACGATGGCGATCTCGTTGATCATCAGCGCATGCGAAGGCGTGACGGCCGGCAGCACGAACGCCAGCGCCCACACGGCAAACTCCCAGGGCCGCCAGCGCGCATTGCGCAGCAGGGCCGCTTGCAGGTCGGAAGGCGAGCTCATTACTTGCCCCCCTTGCGCGTGAACAGCCCCTGCGGGCGCCACAGAAGAATGACGATCATCAGCAGGTAGACGGTGAATGCCCCCATCTTGGGGATGAAATACTTGCCGCCCACGTCGGCAATGCCCAGCAGCAGCGCCGCCAGCAGCGGCCCGGTGATGGAAGAAGTTCCGCCCACCGAGACCACGATCAGGAAATAGATCATGTACTTGAGCGGGAAGGTCGGGTCGAGCCCCAGGATCTCCGCGCCCAGCGCGCCGCCCAGGCCGGCCAGCCCCGAGCCCACGGCGAAGGTCAGCAGGAACACGATATTGACGTTGATGCCCAGGCCCGATGCCACGCGCGGGTCGTCCACCGCGGCGCGCAGCCGGCTGCCGAAGCGCGTCTTCGAAAGAATGAGCTGCAGCACCACCGTGAGCACTGCGCACACCGCGATGATGAAGATGCGGTAGTGGCCCATGCCCAGTTGCAAAGCGCCGTCGCCGATCTCGGTGCGCCCGCGCAGCCACTCGGGCAGATGGATGTTCTGCTGCGACGACCCCACGAAGTAGTCGACAGCCGCCACCGCCATGAACGCCAGGCCGATGGAAAACAGCACCTGGTCCAGGTGCGCCTTGCCGTACATGGGCCGATACAGCGTGCGCTCCAGCACGGCACCCATCAGCCCCACCACGATGAAGGACAGCGGCAGACACAGCAGGAACGGCACGCCGAGCTTCTGCATGGCGAACACGGTGAGATAACCGCCGGCCATGGCAAAGGCGCCGTGCGCCAGGTTGATGAAGTTCATCAAGCCCAGCGTCACGGCCAGCCCGACCGCGAGAACGAAGAGCAGCATGCCGTAGGCGATGCCGTCGAAAAGAATGGTCAACATATCAGGACATCAACAGCACATTCGGCGTCGGGTGGGAGGCCGGGGGGCCAACCCACACCAGCCACGTGCCACGGAACCGGCTTCGCCGGGCCGTAGGCAGGGCCCCCTCCTCGGGAGGTGGCGAATTACACGTAGCGAAGCGCAGTGAAAAGCCGGGAGGCCGTCATTTCTCCTTGCCGGGATCCTTGACAGCCTTGATCACGTCGAACTCCACGTTGTAGAGCTGTCCGTTCTTCTTCTCGACCTTGCGCAGGTACACGTCCTGCACGATGTCGCGCGTCTGCGCATCGATCAGCACTTCGCCGCGCGGACTCTCGAACACCTGGCCCTTCATGCCCGCCAGCAGCGCATCGCCGCCGCCCTTGCCCTTGGTGGAGCGCAGGGCCTCGTAGATGATGCGCATGCCGTCGTAGCCGCCCACGCCCATGAAGTTGGGGCGCATGCCCTTGTTGGCCTTCTGGAAGGCGTCGACGAACTTCTTGTTGAGCGCCGAGTTGTGGTCGGCCGAGTAGTGGTGGGTGGTGACCACGCCCAGCGCGCCGTCGCCCATGTCGTTGAGTTGATCGTCGTCCGTCACGTCGCCGGTGGCGATCAGCTTGATGCCGGCCTTGTCCATGCCGCGCTCGACGAACTGCTTCATCACCGCCGCGCCGGCACCGGAGGGCACGAACACAAACAGCGCATCGGGCTTGGCGTCGCGCACCTTCTGCAGGAACGGCGCGAAGTCCGGGTTGCGCAGCGGCACGCGCAGTTTCTCGATCACCTTGCCGCCGTTGAGCGCAAAGCGCTCGCTGAAGTACTTCTCGGCGTCGTTGCCGGGGCCGTAGTCGGATACCAGCGTCACCACCGACTTGATGCCGTTCTTGGGCGCCCAGTCGCCCATGGCCACCGACACCTGCGGCAGCGTGAAGCTGGAACGCACGATGTAGGGCGAGGCGTTGGTGATGGACGAAGTGGCCGCGGCCATCACCACCAGCGGCGTCTTCGACTGCGTGGCCAGCGGCGCGGTAGCCATGGCCGAGGGCGTGATGCCCATGCCGGCCAGCACGTCCACCTTGTCGTTGACGATGAGTTCCTGCGCCAGGCGCTTGGTCACGTCGGGCAGGCTGGTGTCGTCCTTGACGATCAGCTCGATCTTGCGACCGGCCACCGTGTCGCCGTTCTGAGCCATGTACAGGCGCGCAGCAGCCTCGATCTGGCGGCCGGTGCTGGCCTGCTGCCCCGTCATGGGCAGCACCAGGCCGATCTTGAAAGGGGTGCTCTGCGCCAGGGCCAGCGGTGCGGCAAGCGCCACGGCGGTCAGGCTGCAGACCTGGATGAGTTGACGGCGTTTCATGAAAGATGATCTCCTTATCGAAGGAACAGGCAAAGCCTGCCTATTTTCAACAAATTGCAACAGGCGCGATTCGCCGCTATCCCCTAGTGAGAAAGCCGTCGCGAGCTTTGCTGCGCGTTATGCGCCCAAGTTGCGCGATGATCGCGCGGCTGCCGGGGGCCGCTCAATCGGGCCGGTAGGCCGAGTCGAGCGTGAGTGTTCCCACGGCGCGTGACACGCAGGTGCAGATGCGGCAGTTGGTTTTTTTCTCGTGCTCGGACAGGAACACGTCGCGGTGGTCGATCTCTCCGTCGACCGACAGCACGTCCATGGCGCACAGGCCGCATTCGCCGCGACGGCAGTCCCACAGGGTCTGCACGCCGGCGGCTTCGAGCGCCTCGAGCAAGGTGCTGTTGGCCGGCACCTCGATCTCCAGTTCATGCCGCGGCACGCGCAGCTTGAAGGCCTGCGTCGGCAAGCGGCCGCTGCTGCCAAAGGTTTCGAAGCGCAGGTCGGGCAACGGCCGCCCCGCTTCGCCCCAGGCGCGCTTGACCGCCTCGAGCATGGGCACCGGGCCGCAGGTGTAGAGCTGCGCGCCGGCAGGCAGCCGCGAAATCTCTGCCGCAAAGTCGATGGGCGCCGCGCCCACATGCACGACGACACGCTCGCCCAGGGCGGCCTGCAACTCGGACAGGTAGGCCAGCTCTTGCGCGCTGCGTGCGCCATACAGCATGCGCACGCTGGCGCCGCTGCGCGCAGACAGCGCCGCCAGCCGCTGCGCCATGAACACCAGTGGCGTGATGCCGATGCCGCCGGCCACCACCAGGTAGCCCGGCGCACCGAGGTCCAGCGAGAAATGGCTCTGCGGCTCGCTCACCAGCAGGCGGTCGCCTTGCGCCAGGCGCCACATGGCCAGCGACCCGCCCCGGCCGTCGTCCATGCGCTTGACCGCAATGCGCCAATGGACGCCATCGGGCTCGCCAACCAGCGAATACGAACGCGTCTGCATGCGCCCGGCCAGCACCTGCAGTTGAAGATGCGCGCCCGGCTCGTGCGGCGTGGCTGCGCCCGAATCCGGGCGGATCAGGAACTCGCGCACCGTGGGCGTCAGCTCGCGCGTTGCCGCGACGCGCGCGGGCATCCAGTGAATCTCGCTTTTCATTTTCTTGAAGAGGAAGGGAAGCGTTGTCTCGTGTTGTCTCAGCTGCGGCGGCGGATGAGCTGCACGCCGGGCAGCGAATGGTCGGCACTTCCGTGCAGGGCCTCGCGCAGGTTGCGCCGGGCGATGCGGCTGTGCTCGCGCATCAGCGATTCGGCGCGCGCGCCTTCGCGCGACTCGATGGCATCGAGCACCTGGATGTGCTGGTCCTGCGCGATCACCAGCATGTCGCGCGCCGCCGGCGAATTGGCCTGCACGACCACGAAGGCCGACGGCGATGCGAAAGGCAGGTTCACCGCGCGGTCGAGTTGCTGCGTGACCAGCGCGCTGCCGGACATCTCGTAGAGCAAGGCATGGAACTGCTCGTTGAGCGCCACGTAGCGCGAGAAGGCGGCGTCGTCGAGCGAGCTTTCTCGCAGCAGCTCGTCGATGCGCGCCAGGCAGGCGCGCGCTTCGCGCAGCACCACGGCAGGCGCGCCGCGCTCGGCCGCCAAGCGCGCCGCCAGGCCTTCGAGCGTGCCGCGCAGCTCGATGGCATCGGACACGTCGCGCTCGGAAAAAGTGCGCACCGCATAGCCGCCGTTGGGCAGGGCTTCGAGCAGGCCTTCCTGCTCCAGCCGCATCAGCGCGCTGCGCACCGGCGTGCGCGACACACCCAGCATTTCGGAGATGGCGACTTCGGCAATTCGCGTGCCGCCGGCCAGCTCGCCGGCCAGGATGAGCTCGCGCAGGCGCAACTGCGCCTTGACCGCCTGCGAGCCGCCGGGCTCGGACGAGGTGTCGGCGATATTGGGCTGCGCACTCATACCGGCACGTGCTGGTGCGACTGCACCGGCTGGATGGCAATTGTGGGCGTGCGCGGACGCTCGCGCTCCACCAGGCCGTCGATCAGTCGCCGCGCCCACATCGAGCCGGCATCGATGTTGAGGTTGTAGAAGGTGTGGCCGGGCCGCTCGTCCATGGCGCGCTGCTGCGCCTCGAGCACCAGCTCGTCCTCGCGGAAGATGGTGGCCACGCCTTCGCGCAATTCGTGCGTCAGGCGCTGCTCGCCCAGGCAGTAGTTGCGCGCAAAGGCCCAGAAGTACAGGCAGGTCTTGTCGGTCTCCGGCGTGATGGTGTTGAGCACATAGCCGTTCACGCCGCGGCTGCGGTCGCCGGGCGACGTCTTGCTGGGCACCGCCCCGCTGCCCGCCTCGGCCACGCCCACGTCGATGTTCACCGTGCACGGCGCCTCGAAGCGGATGATCTGCCAGCGGTCCACCGGCCCCTTGTAGCCGCGCGCATGGTTGATCTGCGCAGCCCAGAAGGGCGGCGCCTCGATGCCTTCCATCCAGCGCGTGACGGTGGCCGAGCGGTCGCCGTGCGTGGCGACGAAAGGCGCCTCGGCCACGGCCCGGTTGCCGATGGACGAGCCGTGCACGAAGGTCTCGTGCGTCAGGTCCATCAGGTTGTCGACCACCAGGCGGTAGTCGCAGTTCACGCGGATCATCTTGCCGTCGCCGGCCCAGGCCGGGTCGTCGTTCCAGTGCATGTCGGGCACCAGCGCCGGGTCGGCCTTGGCCGGATCGCCGGGCCACACCCACACGAAGCGGTGCTTTTCCACCACCGGGAAGCTGCGCACGCAGGCCGACGGGTTGAGCGTTTCCTGGCTGGGCATGTGGGTGCAGCGACCCTGGCTGTTGTAGACCAGGCCGTGGTAGCCGCAGACAAGCTCGTCGCCCTCCAGCCGGCCCAGCGACAGCGGCATCAGGCGGTGCCAGCAGGCGTCTTCCAGGGCGGCCACCTGGCCGTCGGTGCGGCGATACAGAACCATCTTCTGGTTGCAAAGCGTGCGCGGCAGCAGCGCATGCTTGAGTTCCACGTCATACGCGGCGGCATACCAGGCGTTCAAAGGGAAGGAAGAGCTTGCGGCGGCATTCATGGATACTCACTGTATACATTGAACGCAAGAAGTCCACTCAATTCACGGATTTCAAGGGTAAACACCAGCATTGATGTATACATTCAAGGCACGTCTGCTGCGTTTACGATCTTTTTTTCTTTCAGCCTGCACGGAGTCCACTCATGTCCCAGCACGCCCGCCTGCCCGCCCGCTTCGACCACGTCGGCAGCTTCCTTCGCCCCAAGTACCTGCTCGAGGCACGCGAGAAGAAGGCCAACGGCGAGATCAGCGCCGAACAGCTTCGCGAAGTCGAAGACAAGGCCATCACCGAAATCGTGAAGTTCCAGGAGGACGTGGGCCTCAAGAGCATCACCGACGGCGAGTTCCGCCGCACCTACTTCCACATCGACTTCCTGGAGCAGTTGGGCGGCGTGAAGACGGACATCCCGGTCACCATCCGCCGGCCCGACGGCACCGAGGAGCTGGCCCCGCCCGTCATGCGCGTGATCGACAAGGTGCGCCATGCCAAGAACATCCAGCTGGCCGACTTCGAATACCTCAAGAGCCAGGTCTCGGCCGGCTGCACGCCCAAGGTGACCATCCCCTCGCCCACCATGCTGCACTTCCGCGGCGGGCGCGCCGGCATCAGCAAGGAGGCCTACCCCGAGCTGGATCCGACCTTCTACGACGACGTGGCCAAGGCCTACGGCGACGAGCTGCGCTCGCTGGCCGCCGCCGGCTGCACCTACGTGCAGATGGACGACACCAACCTGGCCTACCTGTGCGACGAGCACCTGCGCGAGGCCGCCCGCCAGCGCGGCGACGACCCCAACGAGCTGCCGCACCGCTACGCCAAGTTCATCAACAAGGTGGTCGCGCAGAAGCCGCCGGGCATGCTGCTGGCCATGCACCTGTGCCGCGGAAACTTCAAGAGCACGCACGCCGCGGCCGGCAACTACGAGCCCGTGGCCGAGGCGCTGCTGAAGGAGATGGACCTGGACGCCTACTTCATGGAGTACGACGACGCGCGCTCGGGCGACTTCAAGCCGCTTCGCTACCTGCCCAAGGGCAAGACGGTGGTGCTGGGCCTGGTGACCACCAAGTTCGGCGCCATGGAAGACAAGGACGAGCTCAAGCGCCGCATCGACGACGCCACCAAGTACGCCTCGCTCGACCAGCTGGCGCTGTCGCCCCAGTGCGGCTTCTCCAGCACGGTGCACGGCAACAACATCGCGGTCGAGGCACAGCGCAACAAGCTGCGCCTGGTGATCGAGACCGCGCAAGAGGTCTGGGGCTCGTCCTGAAATAGAGCCCCACGCTCAGTCACTTCGTGTATTCGCCGCCCCCCGAGGGGGCTGGCCTTCCTTGGGGCGGCCCGGCGGAAGGCCGCCGCCTTCTGGTCAAATCAGGGGCATGAAGAAGACGAGGATCTATTCAGGGCCCCTGAGCCTCTTCGGCGCCAAGGCGCAGATCGCCGCGCTCGAGAAGGGTGTGGACTTCGAGCTGGTCATGGTCCCGTTCGACCGGGACGACAACTACCAGCCCAAGCACCCGGAAGTGCTGCGCGTCAACCCGAAGGCGCAGGTGCCGGTGCTCATCGACGACGAGGTCGAGCTGTTCGACTCGACGCAGATCTTCGAATACCTCGAAGACCGCTACCCCGCCCCGCCGCTGTGGCCGCGCGAGGTGGCAGCGCGGGCACGCGCGCGCCAGCTGGAGTTGCGCGCCGACGAGGTGTTCTTCCCGCAGATCTACAAGCTCTTCGGCCTGCAGGACGACATGCAGGGCGCCGCCGCGCAGGCGGCTTGCGCGGCCTGCGACGCCATCTATGGCCAGCTCGAAACCCTGCTGGCCGACCGCGACTACCTGGCCGGCCCCTATTCCTACGCCGACATCGGCTTCTACATGGCCTGTGTCTTCGCGGACCGCAAGGGCGCCGGCATGCGCCAGGCCACGCCGCGGCTGCTGGACTGGCGCACCCGGGTGGGCGAGCGCGCGGCCGTGCGCGCGGTGGTCGACCCGATGATGCACTTCCTGGCCTCGCAAGGACGCGGGGTCCCGGCCTTCTTGAAACGCCAGTAGCGGGCTCGAGATGGCGCACTCCCTGCTCAGCTGGTTGCCATCCCCCTCGCAGCATTTTCTGGTGGTGACCGTGGCGCTGCTGGTCTACGTGCTCACCACGCGCGCGCAGCGCCAGCAACGGGCGCCGACCACGGCCATCGCCTGGGTGATGGCCCTGGTGCTCATGCCCTACTTGATGCTGCCGGTGTATTTGCTGTTCGGCCGGCGCAAGCTGCGCCCGGCCGGCGCACCGCGCCCGCCCCGGTCGGCTGCGAGCGGGCACTGGGCCGCCGAGCTGATCGACAGCTTCAGCCTGGCCGCGCCCAGCGCCTGCGATATCCGCATGCACGCCGACGGCGATGCCGCGCGCGATGCGCTGTGGGAGGTCATCGAGGGCGCACGCGAGCGGCTCGACGTGGGCACCTTCATCATCGGCAGCGACGACTTCGGCCACGAGGTCATGCAGCGCCTCGTTCGCCGTGCGCGCGAAGGCGTGAAGGTGCGCGTGCTGCTCGACGGCTTCGGCGCCTTGAGCCTGCCGCGCCACCACTTCGACCAGTTGCGCCATGCCGGCGGCGACGTGGCAGTGTTTCGCCCGCTCTTCAGCCTGCGCAACACCGGCCCGCGCAATCTGCGAAACCATCGCAAGGTGACCATTGCCGATGACCGGTGGCTGTGGTCCGGCGGACGCAACCTGGCGGGCGAGTACTTCTGCGGCAACGACGCCCACCCCGTGGCGTGGCGCGACCTGTCCTTCGACCTGCAAGGCAACGTGGCGGCGGCCGCGGCCCGCCAGTTCTCGCACGACTGGGCATCGGTGCGAAAGCGCAAGCCCCGCAGCATTGCCGACTTTCCGCCCGCGGGCGGCACCAACCTGGCGCAATACCTGCCAAGCGGACCCGACCAGACGGAAGACACGGCACAGGCGCTGCTCATCGACGCGTGCTTCCGGGCCGAGCACCGCTTCATGGCCATCACGCCCTATTTCGTGCCCGGCGACGGCTTGCGCGATGCGCTGCGCCTGGCTGCGCGCCGCGGCGTGCAGGTGACCATCGCCATTCCGCAGGTCTCCAACCACCGCCTGGCCGACTTCGTGCGCGCACGCGCCATGCGCGACCTGGCGCGCGCCGGCGTGATCTTCAAGATGCTGCCCTTCATGGCCCACGCCAAGGCGGTGGTGGTGGACGAAAGCCTGGCGCTGTGCGGCAGCATCAACCTCGACGGACGCAGCCTGCTGCTCAATCACGAGTCGGCTGTCGTGTTCTACGACTTGCAGCAAATCGACTGGCTGGCCCACTGGATCGAGACCACCGCCTCCGCGGGCGAAAGTTATCGCGCGCGCCAGCCGGGCCTGGCACGCGATGTGGCCGAGGGACTGGTGCTGACGCTGGCCTTTCAGCTCTGAACGGGCGGGCCGCGGTTGGTGTAGCTCGCGTTGCCCAGGCCAGTGCCGATGGTGAGCACCGCCCAGTGCTTCACGTCCTGCATGAAGGGCAGTTCGCTCAAGCCCTGCACCACGGCGTCGTTGTGCATCAGCACCAGCACATGCCGCTCGTCGATGGTGGGCAGCAGCCTGGCCAGTTCGCTGGGCAGGTGAAAGTTCTCGCCGGCCCAGTCGCCGGGCATGTTCTGCGCGCCGCGGGCAATGGAGCCGTCTTCGCGTATCAGGCCAGGACACGCCACCCCCACAAAGGGAGCCAGCACCATCTTCTTGCGGCGCGCATGCGCCATCAGTTCATGCAGCATGTCGGCCATGCCCTGCACCAGCAACTGTCGCGGCGGCCGGTCGTCGGCATGGCGCCACTTGTGGCGACGAACCACGCGTGCCTGCGAAAAGTCCACTGCCTTGGGGCGGCGCATCTGCACGATGCCGCAGCGCACGTTCGTCCCGCCGATGTCGACGGCCAGGATCGCTTCGTAATCCTCGATGAGCAACGGCGGCGCCAGGTGCACCCAGCCGATCAACCCGCCGTCGTCGACCTCGTGCGACAGGCGCGCCAGTTGCACCGGGCTGCCCTCGCAATGCAGCAGCGTGCCGGCCTGCAGCAGCGCCTGCTCGCCCACGCCGCTGCCCGGAAAGCCGCCACCGAGCACGATGCGCTGCACCTTGCGCCAGCTTTTCTGGCGCAGGTAGCGGCGAATGACCTGCGCCAGTTCCAGCGCAAACTCCTCGATGGCCGCATGCACCAGGTCGCTCGCTTCGTCCTTGTCGCGCCGGGGGTGGATGGCTTCGTCCAGCTCCTTTTTGGCAATCTCGCCGCTCGGCACCTTGCCCAGCGGATCCTTGCCGTGGCGCACGCGCAGGCGCTTGCGCCACTTCTCGAGCAGCGCACGAAAGGCCGTCTGGCTCGCCTGGTCGCCAACGAAGCCGTCCTGGTCGCGCAGTTCCAGGCTGTAGCTCTCGATCTTCACCTGCGGCAGCTCCATGGCGCCGTGCCTGAGCGCGCCGCCGGACGTGCGGGTTGCACTCGGCATTTGCGCACTGTGACCCCGTTGGCCGCTGCGCCGCATCGGCAGGCCGCAACATCGCATGTAGGAAAGCAGCCTTACACTGCCGCCGATGCATTGGCCACGTCTTCGAACCTGGCTCGGCGCCTTGTCCGCCGTGCTGCTGCTGCAGGGCCTCGCGGCATTGGCCTGGGCCCAGGGCGAGACGCTGCGCGTGGGCTCCAAGCGCTTCACCGAGTCGTACATCCTGGCCGAAGTCCTGGCCCAAAGCGCTGCGCCGGGCCTGCCCGCGCCACCCGTTGTGCGCCAGGGACTGGGCAACACCGCCATCGTGTACGAGGCGCTGCGCTCGGGCAGCATCGACCTGTACGCCGAATACACCGGCACCATCGCCCTTGAGATTCTCAAGGGACCGCCCGGCATGTCGCGCGAGCAAATCGCTGCCGGCCTGGCGCCGCTGGGCCTGGGCATCGGCCCGGCCCTGGGCTTCAACGACGGCTACGCGCTGGCCATGCGCGCCGCCGACGCGCAGAAGCTGGGCGTTCGCACCCTCAGCGACCTGGCGCGCCACCCCGAACTGAAGCTGGGCCTGTCCAACGAATTCATCGGCCGCGCCGACGGCTGGGCGGGCCTGGCCGCCAAGTACGGCTTGCAGCAAAAGCCCGCGGGGCTGGACCATGGCCTGGCCTACGACGCCATCACGGCCAGGCAGATCGACGTGATGGACATCTACACCACCGACGCCAAGATCGATCACCTGGGCCTGTTCGTGCTGGAAGACGACCGCGCCTACTTCCCGCGCTACGACGCGGTGGTGCTGTACAGGCTGGATGTTCCCAAGCGCTTTCCCAAGGCCTGGGCCGCCATCGAGGCGCTGCAGGGCCGCATCGACGAGAAGGCAATGATTGCGATGAATGCTCGCGCCGAGTTGCAGGGCGAGCCCTTCGACGCCATTGCGCGCAGCTTCCTCGCGCAAGGCCATGCCGGCGGCGCGGCGGCGTCCGGGCGCGGCTTCATGGCCAAGCTGCTTGGGCCCGACCTGGGCCGACTGGCGCGCCAGCACCTGCTGCTGGTGGCCTTCTCGGTGGGCATTGCGGTGCTGGTGGCGGTGCCGGTGGCCATCCTCATCTTTCCGATGCAGCGCGTGCGCGCCGCCGTGCTGGGCATGGCCGGCCTGCTGCAGACGGTGCCTTCGCTGGCCTTGCTGGCGGTGCTGATCTCGCTGATGGGCATCATCGGCACGGTGCCGGCGCTGATCGCGCTCACGCTCTACTCGCTGCTGCCGATCATGAGCAACACCGTCACCGGCCTGGCCCAGGTGCCCGCCGGCTTGCGCCAGGCGGGCACCGCGCTGGGCATGACGCGCGCGCAGAACCTGCGGCTGGTGCAACTGCCGCTGGCCCTGCCGACCCTGGTGGCCGGCGTGCGTACCGCCACCGCCATCGCCATCGGCACAGCCACCATCGCGGCGTTCGTGGGCGCGGGCGGATTCGGCGAGCGCATCGTGACGGGCCTGGCCCTCAACGACCGGGCACTGCTGCTGGCGGGCGCGCTTCCGGCTGCGGGGCTCGCCCTAGCGAGCGAGGCGCTGTTCGAGCTGCTGCAGTGGTGGATGCGCAAGCGGCAGGCGCGCTAGCCGGCCGAATCGGCAGCCTGCCCCAGCGCCCACTCGACATGCTCGCGCACCAGCGCACTCGGATGCTGCAGCCGGGCTTGCAGCGCCTCGCGGGCCGATGCATCGCCGCTGCGCAGCGCATTGCCCAGCGCCACGGCGATGTTGCGCAGCCAGCGCTCGTGCCCGATACGGCGGATGGGGCTGCCCTCGGTGCGCGACAGGAACTCTTCTTCGCTCCAGGCAAACAATTCGGCCAGCGTGCGTCCGGTAAGCCCCTCGCGCGGATCGAAATCGGGCAACGCGCTTCTTCGGGCGAACTTGTTCCAGGGGCAGGCCAGCTGGCAGTCGTCGCAACCGTAGATTCGATTGGCCATGAGCGGGCGCAGCTCGTGCGGGATCGGGCCGGCGTGCTCGATGGTCAGGTACGAGATGCAGCGGCGCGCATCGAGCCGATGCGGGGCCACGATGGCCTGCGTCGGGCAGATGTCGATGCAGGCGCTGCACGAGCCGCAATGCGCGCTGACCGGATCGCTGGGCGGCAGCGCCAGGTCGACGTAGATCTCGCCCAGGAAGAACATGGAGCCCGCCTCGCGGTCCAGCACCAGCGTGTGCTTGCCGCGCCAGCCCTGGCCGCTGCGTGATGCGAGCTCGGCCTCCAATACAGGGGCCGAATCGGTGAACGCGCGATGGCCGAAGGGGCCGATCTCGGCGGCGATGGCCTCGGCCAGCTTCTGCAACCGAGAACGCAGCACCTTGTGATAGTCGCGGCCCCGCGCGTACATCGAGACGATGGCCTCCTGCGGGCGATCCAGGCGTGCGAACTCCACATGCTGCCAATCGTCGGGTGTTGTGCGCGGCAGGTAGTCCATGCGCGCGGTGATCACGCTCACCGTGCCGGGCACCAGTTCGGCCGGCCGGGCACGCCGCATGCCGTGTGCGGCCATGTAGGCCATCTCGCCATGGAAACCTTTTTCGAGCCACTGCATCAATCCAGGCTCCGCCGTGGACAGGTCGACGCCTGCCACACCGATTTGGGAGAATCCAAGCTCCCGCGCCAGCGCCTGAATACGGGATACGAGTTGCCTGCTGCCGATCACCTGCCAATTGTAGAAACGCGCCAATGGCGCAGCGAAGAAGATACGCGGGCCTTTGCCGCCCGCATGGCGCGGGCCATGGGCACGCAGCCCGGGCTTGCCGACAGCTTCATCGCCCTGCACGGCGACCTGGGTGCGGGCAAGACCACTTTCGTGCGCCACCTGCTGCACGCGCTGGGCGTACGCGGCCGTATCAAGAGCCCCACCTACGCGGTGGTCGAGCCGCATGCCGTGCCGTCGGGGCTGGCCATCCATCACTTCGACTTCTATCGCTTTGCCGATCCGCGCGAGTGGGAGGACGCGGGCTTCCGTGACATTTTTGCGGGCCCCGGCCTCAAGTTGGCTGAATGGCCGGAGAAGGCGGCAGGCCGCATTCCACTTGAAGACCTTGCTATTAAAATAGAAGCAATGAGTGACGACACGCGAACCGTGACCCTGCAAGCCTCCACGCCCCGCGGCGCCCAGTTGCTGAAGGCGCTGCGTTCATGAGCGGGCCGGAAACCTCCTCGAACATTCGCCAGGGCCTGCTGCAGCGGCGCACGGTGCTCAAGGGCGCAAGCCTGGCGCTGCTGCTCAGCGGCCAGCAAATCGCATTCGGCGCCACCATCGTCGCGGTGCGCGTTTGGCCCGCCAAGGACTACACCCGCGTCACCATCGAGTCGGACACCCGCCTGCAGTCGCGCCAGCTGGTGGTGGGCAACCCGCCGCGCCTGGCGGTCGACATCGAGGGCATCAACCTCAACCCGGCGCTGCGCGAGCTCGTCGGCAAGATCCGGCCGGACGACCCCTTCATCAACGGCCTGCGCGTGGGCCAGTTCGCGCCCGAGGTGGTGCGCATCGTGTTCGACCTCAAGCAGTCGGTGCTTCCCCAGGTCTTCTCGCTGGCGCCGGTGGCTGCCTACAAGAATCGCCTGGTGCTCGACCTCTATCCCGAGCAGCCGGTGGACCCGATGGAGGCGCTCATTGCCGAGCGCATGCGCGACGCACCCGCCGCCGCGCCCGCACCGGCCTTTGCCCAGCCCAAGCCTTCGGCCGCCGACCCCCTGGGCGACCTGATGGCACAGCAATCCACGCGCCCCGGGCCCTCGGGCACGCCAGCTGCGCCGCTCGCGCCTTCGCTGCCGCCCACGGTGGCCATCGCGCCAACGCGCCCTGCGGCGCCGCCCAGCGTTTCGCCCGCCCCGCCGCCGGTGGCCGCCACCTCCACGCGCACCGACCGCATCATCATCGTGGCCCTCGACCCGGGCCACGGCGGCGAAGATCCCGGCGCCATCGGCCCCAACGGCACGCGCGAGAAAGACATCGTGCTGCAGGTGGCGCACCGCCTGCGCGAGCGCATCAACAGCGCCAACGTCAACGGCAACCCGATGCGCGCCTTCCTCACCCGCGACGACGACTTCTTCGTGCCGCTGCATGTGCGCGTGCAGAAGGCGCGCCGCGTGCAGGCCGACCTGTTCGTGAGCATCCACGCCGACGCCTTCACCAACCCCGATGCCAGCGGGGCCAGCGTGTTCGCGCTGAGCCAGCGCGGCGCCTCGAGCAGCGCCGCGCGCTGGCTGGCCAACAAGGAAAACGATGCCGACAAGGTGGGCGGCATCAACATCCGCGCCGAAGACCTGCATGTGCAGCGCGCCTTGTTCGACATGAGCACCACCGCGCAGATCAACGACAGCCTCAAGCTGGGCAGCGCCATGCTGGGCGAGATCCGCAACGTGGGCAAGCTGCACAAGGGCCAGGTGGAGCAGGCCGGCTTCGCGGTGCTCAAGGCGCCCGACATTCCCAGCGTGCTGGTGGAAACCGCCTTCATCAGCAACCCGGGCGAAGAGGCCAAGTTGCGCAGCACCAGCTACCAGGAAAACCTGGCCGATGCGCTGATGCGCGGCATTCAGCGCTACTTTGCGCAGAACCCGCCGCTGGCGCGCAGCCGCCAGCTCTAGGGCCTGTTCCAAGTCCCAAGGCCTGCTGACCGCCCCAATCCGACGCACAAGCCGCACAAATCCGTCACGGCGCGCGCGAATGGGCGCGCAGGGGCGCAAGGCAGGCTCCTACAGCCGCGGCGCGAGTCGCTTTCTAAAGTCTTCTCATGACCACTGAAAGGTGATGATCATGTTCAAGACACGCTATTGGATTTCTGCATTTGCGCTCGCGGCCACCGGCCTGCTGGGCGGCTGCGCTTCCGACCAGCAATTGGGTACCGTGGGCGGCGCGGTGGTGGGCGGCGCGGTAGGCAATGCCGTGGGCCATGGCAGCGCCGTGGGCACCGTGGGCGGTGCTGCGGCCGGTGCGCTCATCGGCAACGAGATCGGCCGCCAGAGCGACCAGCGCAACTACTACTACGGCCGCAACCCCTACAACTACTACCCGAACAACGGGCCGCGCTACTGAGGGCCCGTTTGGCGGCTAGGCCTTGGGCGGTGCGTGCGTTGGGGCGCTGTGTCGGCGGGCGGTGCGTACGTTGGGGCGCTGCGTCGGCGGGCGGTGCGTGCCGGGGGCCTT
>JAFECZ010000789.1 GCA_018241905.1 Pseudomonadota bacterium | reverse complement strand
CGTCTCATCCCCTCTCACTCGCGTTCGCCAAACACAATCTGGGTCTTCCTTGTCGATTTGCTGGGGCCGAACCTCAAACCAGTCTTCCCCGTACTGCGGCTTATCCTGCCGTTGAGCCTTAGAGCCGCGATTTCCCAACGCTTTCTGAGCCCAAGTCCAATCCTTGAAATCTTTCCCTTCGGCCAAAAGAGTCCGAAGTCGCTCGATGTATTCATAGGGCAAAGGGGAGCGGACTGATTCAGCGTCTCTCGAGTTCCCCCCTTTTGCCTGCAGAGGGACGGGATTGTGAAAATAACTTAGGACTACGGGCCTGTCATGGTCATCGAGCATGCTGAAATCTCGATATAGCACCCAGTCTAGGAATTCGTGCACATAGTTCGATGTCGTGGCGGCGCCATCGCGCTTCAACGATGCCAAGGTGGTCTCATGGAAACTTGGCAGGCAGTTCTGCCGGCTGAGAATGTCGCTGGGCTCAACCGCGTAGCCCGCGGGTACTAACAAGTTATGCAAGTAGTCCAAAAAGAATTTCCGCAACGCAGAAATGCGCAGAGGCAGCCCGTACCGTTTCTCGGCGAGCCATATGACGGCCAACCCCTTCCAAGACTCCAATTCAGGCGTCTCAAGGTCCATCCAGAGAAAAGCCTTGTCATGTCCGATGGCTACGGACCTATCACTTTTACCCGTGTACCCCTTCCATTTGACGCCCGCCTCTCGGCACCACCTTTGGACTGTTGGCTCAGAAGCACTACACGCGTCGGCCGCTGCCTTGAGTCCCTTGGCCTCTGCCAAATGAACTGCATGCAACCTCACTTCATGCGGAAATTTTCTTGGTTCAATCGGCAGGCCATTGGCCAGTTTGTAGTTCCGAACCCAAACAGAAACGAGCGATTGAGAGACATTTTTTGACTTGGCCACAGCATTGTGACTCTCGCCGCTGTTCATCGCTAGCGCGACTACCTCAGCCTTAAATTCAGGGCTAAACTTCTGGCCCGGCCGCATTGTGCGGGGCGGTGCTTGCACTAGCGCACGCAGCCGTCTAATCCAATAGGCGAGAACACCGCTTCCCAACCCCAAGTCCTCGCAAATTTTTTTCTCGCTCTCCAAGTTTGCATAGCGAGTCAATGCCTCGACAAAAATCTCAGGCGGGTACTTCCAGGTCACCGAAATCTCTGTGCTCGAACTCTTGTCAATCTTTGCCCTAGAAGCGTACGACTGGAGAAGTTCGTTTAAGGATTTATTTACGCCTTTTTTGTTTCTCTGGACCGGAGGAAGGGACTGAATTATTGCCCCGACCGCTGCGGGTGGGATGTGAATTTCACGAGCAATCGCAGCACGACTCATGCCCAAATCAAAGTAGCGAACGACCCTCTTTCGCATTTCGATAGAATAAAGGCTCTCGCCTGCCCTACGCACTCTGACATATGGCCTTGCATTTTCGAGCCCTCCTGTTTTACGTGTTGCTATCCAGTAGCGAACGGTCTCTCTTTGCAAGTTAAGCCGTTTTGCGGCCTCTGCAACCGAATATCCTTTATCATATAGATTTAGTGCATGGGAAACCAAGGCA
>JAFECZ010000788.1 GCA_018241905.1 Pseudomonadota bacterium | reverse complement strand
TCTGAGCGGGCGTGAGCCCCTTGCGCTCGGCCAGCTTGGCGGCAAAGGCATCGGACACCGCCACGCCTTCCAGCGTCTTGCGCACCAGCTGCTCGCGCGCGCCCGGCGGCGGAGACTTCAGCTCCAGGTGGTAGGCGAAGCGGCGCCGGAAAGCCGGGTCGATCTGCTCGATGCGATTGGTGACCCACAGCGTGGGCACCGGGTTGGATTCGCGGATCTGGTTGACCCAGGCCTTGCCGCTCACGCTGCCGTTGGGGGCAGCCGGAATCTGCTCGGCGCGGGCCATGAACTGCGCGGCCTCGGTGCTGATGGGCGGGAACACGTCTTCGACCTCGTCGAACAGCAGCGCGGCCTGGGCGCTGCCCTTGAGGAAGACCTGCGCAATCTGAAGCGAGCGGTAGCGGTCGCGGCCGCTGAGTGAATTGCCGTCGCGGTCGGCGTACTCGACCTCGAACAGCTCCAGGCCCGCGGCCTGCGCCACGACCTTGGCCAGCTCGGTCTTGCCGGTGCCCGGCGGGCCGTACAGCAGCACGTTCACGCCCGGCTCCTTGCGCGCCACGGCGGCGCGCAGCAAGGCGATCAGCATGTCCGCGTCCTCCTGCACGAAGGCGAAGTCGTGCACACCCAGCGTCGACTTGGCCGAGGGCCGGGTGAACACCGCCATCAGCTCGTTGTGGTCGCGGTACTCGCGCATGAGCACCGGCGGCAGCTTCTCGCTGACCTTCATCAGGTCGGCCAGGTCGGTGATGTTGTGTTCGGAGATGAGGTTTTCCACCAGGCCGATGCGCTCCAGGCGCGAGCCCGCGCGCAACGCCTCGCCCACGTCGGTGGCGCTCACGCCCGCCACTTCGGCAATGGCGGCATAGGCCTCGGGCGCGTTGTTGACCTTGAACTCCACCAGCAGCGAGCGCAGGTCGCGCTGGTAGCGCGCCAGCGTGCCGTACAGCAGCAGCGCGCGCTCGGCCTTGTTCAGCTGCAGCAGGCCGGCGAGCGCATCGATGTTCTTTTCAACCAGCGTGGACTGCTTGCGCAGCGCATGCGTGAGCCAGTCGCGCGTGACCGAGAGCACGGCCAGCAGGTCCTTGGGCTGGTCCTTGGCGTATTCGTCGAGGTAGAAGAACAGCGTGCCTTCCTCGTACGGGCCGCGCCACACGCCATGGCGCTCCAGCAGGGTGCGCGGGTCGTAGTTCTCGACCCCGCTCCACACCTCGTTGCCCACGCAGCGGCGGGAAAGGAATTCGCGAAGGCGCATGAGCACTGGCGCCGGCCACACCAGGTGGCGGCCGGTGAGCGAAAGCAGGCCGTTGAGGTCGCGCCGCACATTGAAGCGCGGGCCCTGCTTGGCCGCCAGGGTCAGCACGAAGTGCGAGCACATCAGCTCCAGCACCGGTGCTTCGCGCAGCCCAGGCGACGGCAGCGACTGTGCACGCGTGGCACCCGCAATGACGTCGAACCCGGCACGCTTGACCATTTGGACAACCTCCTCTCGAATGAGCCGGCGCGCGCTGCGGGCGCCGACCTGGCCCTGTGAGCGCGACCATAGCGCAGAGTTTTGGCTTCGTGAAGGGCAGTCCA
>JAFECZ010000787.1 GCA_018241905.1 Pseudomonadota bacterium | reverse complement strand
ACATAACTCTCGCGCACCGGCTGGCCTTCTTCGGTGAAGGCCACGCACCATTCGGCGCCCTCGCCCTCGGCAAAGCTGTCGGCGTTCTTGTCGGCGTAGCCGGTGCCCTCGAAAAGAGGAATCACCGGATCGGCGCTGAGGGTCTGCATGAGGTAGTCGCGCAGGCCGCCCTTGTAGAGCCACTGCTGCGTGTCCTTGGTCTTCTCGTTGACCAGCGTAACCGCCACGCCCGGCATCAGCACAGCCTTGCTGCGCAAGAGATGCGTCAGTTCGTTGATCGGCAGCGTGTGCGATTCGAAATACTTGCCATCGGGCCAGGCGCGCACCGTGGTGCCTTGCTTGCGGTCGCCGGCGGCCTGGGGGCGGGTTTGCAGCGGCTCGGTGACGTCGCCACCCGAGAAGGCCAACTGGGCAACGGTGTTCTCGCGGTACGAGACCACTTCCAGCCGCTTGGACAGCGCATTGGTCACGCTCACGCCCACGCCGTGCAAGCCGCCTGAGAAGCTGTAGGCGCCGCCCGAACCCTTGTCGAACTTGCCGCCCGCGTGCAGCCGGGTGTAGACCAGTTCGATGACCGGCGCCTTTTCCTCCGGGTGCAAACCGAATGGGATGCCGCGGCCGTCGTCTTCCACGCTCACCGAGCCGTCGGCGTGCAGCGTGACCTTGATCTTCTTGCCGAAGCCGGCCAGCGCCTCGTCGGCGGCGTTGTCCAGCACCTCCTGGATGATGTGCAGCGGGTTGTCGGTGCGGGTGTACATGCCCGGCCGCTGCTTGACGGGCTCGAGCCCCTTGAGGACGCGTATCGACGCCTCGCCGTATGTACCTGGTTCCTTGCTTGCCATAAGCGCGGGATTCTAGGGGCGCGCATGGGGGGCCCCGGCGGCCAGCACGTCGACCTCGCGCTGCAGGGCCGAAAGCAGGGCATCGACGCCAAGCGCGAAGGTCCTGTCCCAATGCTCGGCCTGGAAGTAAGGGGCCGCACTGGCGAGCGTGGGGCACTCGCGCTGGATGAACTCGCCGCTGACGGGTTCGGCCGCCGACGGGCCCTTGGCATAGCCGGCAGTCTCGTCGAGGCTGGCGCCGGTGAGGAAGTAGCCGACGGTGCGGAAAGTGCGCGCCGCCAGTTCGTCACTCGGCACCACCGAGCGCACCAGGCGCAGGATCGACTCGATGTAGCGCACGCCAACAGGCGTGTTCAGCCTGTGCACGGCGCGCAGCGGGTACAGCGCTGGAAAGCGGTTGGCCGTGGCGCGGAATTCGTACATGACGAAGCGCAGCTTCTCGATGGGCGGCAACTCCTCGGGCGGTTCGCGCGTCGTCAGCAGCATGTGGTCGATCATCGCGTCCAGAAGATGCTGCTTGCTCGGGAAGTGGTGGTAGAGGCTCATGGCCTCGCGGCCCAGGCGCTGGCCGACCTTGCGCATGCTCAGCGCCGCCACGCCATCGGCCTCGACCTCGGCCAGGGCGGCCTGGACGATGCGCTCGCGCGTCAGGGGCACGGCGACGGAGTCCCTGGCCCGTACCTTGGGTGCCTTGGGTGCCTTGGGTGCCTTGGGTGCCTTGGGTGCCTTGGGTGC
>JAFECZ010000786.1 GCA_018241905.1 Pseudomonadota bacterium | reverse complement strand
ACGATGTCGCAGCCGAAGTGCGCCTTGAAGCGCTGGGCCAGGTCGCCCGGCAGCGCCTCGCCATCGGACGAACACATGCGCAGGCGCACCGTCTCGCGCGCAGGCAGCTGGGGCGAAGCCAGCATGCCGGCAAAGCCGGTGGGTGCGCCGAAGAACACCGTGGGCTGCACGCCGCCCGCGCCCTTGAGCGCTTCGGTCTGCCCGGCCCAGCGCTTGAAGGTGGCTTCGGGCGTGGGCCGCTCGGCCATGAGCACCACGCTGGCACCCACCGAGAGCGGAAAGGTCAGCGCATTGCCCAGGCCATACGCGAAGTAGAGCTTGGCGGCCGAGAAGCACACATCGTTCTCGGTCAGGCCGAGTACCGGCTTGCCGAACAGTTCGGCCGTCCACCACGGGCTGCCGTGCACATGCACCGTGCCCTTGGGCTTGCCGGTGGAGCCGGAGGAATAGAGCCAGAAGGCATGGTCGCGCGGCGAGGTGGCCGCAGGCTGGGGCATCGGCGCGCGTGCGGCAATGGATGCTTCCAGCTCCAGCATGCCTTCGGGCAGCGCACCCGTGGGCTGCGAGACGAACACGGTGCGCAACTGGTGCGGCCCCTTTTGCATGGCCGCTTCCAGCGTGGGCAGCAGCGCGCCCGACACCAGCGCGGCCTTGGCCTCGCTATGAGCCAGCATGTAGGCGTAGTCCTCGCTGGTGAGCAGCGTGTTCACCGCCACCGGCACCACGCCGGCGTACAGGCTGCCCAGGAAGCACACCGGCCAGTCGCTGCTGTCGAGCATGAGCAGCAGCACGCGGTCTTCGCGCTGCACGCCGCTGGCCAGCAGTGCGGCCGCCAGCCGGCGCGAACGCTCCTGCAACTGGCCGTAGCTCAGCGAGCCGCGGTCGTCGATGTAGGCGGCCTTGCTCGCGCGGCCCGTGTTGATGGAAAAGAGATGCTCGGCGAAGTTGAAGCGCTCGGGCAGGCTCGGGCTGGTCATGGGGGATGTCTCCTCGGGTGCTTGCGCAGCGGCGTGGTCAGGCGGCAGGCTTCGGCGGTGCGTTGCGGGTGAATTCGATCTGCCCCTCGGGCAGCAGGTAGAGCACCAGCGCCCTGCCCTGCGCCACCGTGGGGTGGTGCGCGGTGCCGGGGCCGTACACGCACCAGCCGGCCGGGTGGCCGTCGAAGGTGGCTTCGCCCTCCAGCGGCATGATCAGGTCGATCTCGCCGCCGGGATGCCGGTGGTGCGGGCCGGCGATGTTGGCCATGTCGACCACATCCACCGAAAAGCGCTGCAGTGCATCCTCGGCCTTGAACACCCGGCCGTATCGGATGCCGCCGCCTTCGCGCTCGCAGAGCCAGCCCTGCGCCACGCCGTCGATGCAGGCTTGCTTGAGTTGCCGGTAGCCTTCGGTCTGGCTGCCGTATTCGCTGTTGAGCCACTGCTGGAGTTGCTCGTCGAGGGCCCGGCCGGCGATGCGGCCGGTCAGCCGCTCGATCAGGCCGTGGAAATCTTGCTGGGACATCATGGGGCGGTCTTTCCGGTGCTTGCGGCAATCGACTGCGTGCAGTATCTTGCCTGTGCACGAACCATAAACATC
>JAFECZ010000785.1 GCA_018241905.1 Pseudomonadota bacterium | reverse complement strand
AACTCCTCGCGCTTGCCTTCGGGAATGAACACGTAGTCGATGTTGGTGCAGATCTGCCCGGCATTGAACATCTTGGCCCACATGATGCGCTGGGCCGCGGTCTTCAACGGAAAGTCCGGACCCACCACCGCCGGCGCCTTGCCGCCCAGCTCCAGCGTGACCGGCACGAGGTTGCGCGCCGCATTGGCCATCACGGCGCGGCCGGTGGTGCCCGAGCCGGTGAACAGCAGGTGGTCGAAGGGAAGCGACGAAAAGGCCGGCCCGCGACCGCCGCCGTCGTCGAAGAAGCGCAGCTTGCTTTCCGGAAAATACTGCGGCGAGATGCGCATCAGCAATTCGGCCAGGTGCTGCGAGTTCTCGCTCATCTTCACCATCGCGCGGTTGCCGGCGGCAAAGATGGCGGCCAGCGGGCTGAACGACAGGTTGATCGGGAAGTTCCACGGCACGATGACGCCCACCACGCCCAGCGGCTGCGGAATCACGCGGTTGGAAGCGCCGGGGTAGAGCATCACGTCGATGTGGCGGCGCTGCGGCTTCATCCACTTCTTCAGGTTCCCGATGCTGTCCTTGATGGCCTCCAGCACGACGAAGAATTCGCCGAACAGGGTCTCGAACTCGCTGCGATTGCCGTAGTCCTTGCAGATGGCCTCGACCAGTGCGGCGCGGTTGTCCTTGAGCAGCGCGGCCAGCTGCTTCAGGTCGGCCACACGTTCGGCGTGCGTGGGTTCGGGGTGGGCCAGGTAGGCGGCGCGCTGCTGGTCCAGGCAGTGCTGGAAATCCTCGGGCATGGCCAGCGCATCGAATTCGGGGGTGCGTGCGTTCATGGGCTTTTTCCTTTCAGCTTGCCGAGCGGATCATGTCGACCGCCTTCTCGGCGATGGCGATGGTGGGTGCGTTGGTGTTGCCACCGATAAGCGTGGGCATGACCGACGCATCGACCACGCGCAGGTTCTGCAGGCCGTGCACGCGCAGTTGTGCGTCGACCACTGCCATGGCGCCGCTGCCCATGCTGCAGGTGCCCACGGGGTGGTAGACGGTGTCGGCGCGCGCGCGCAGCACCGCGCGGATATCGTCGTCGGTGCGCACGTCGGCGGTGAACAGGTCCTTGTGGCGCACGCCGGCGAGGGCCGGCGCGTCCATCAGCCGGCGCGTGAGCTTGAAGCCCTTCACCAGCGTTTCCAGGTCGTCCTCGTGCTGCAGGAAGGCGGGATCGATCAGCGGGACGGCGCGCATGTCGGGGCCCTGCAGCGTCACGCTGCCGCGGCTCTTGGGGCGCAGCAGGCACACATGGCACGAATAGCCGTGGGCCATGTGCATCTTGCGCGCATGGTCCTCGACCAGGCCGACGACGAAGTGCAGCTGGATGTCGGGTGCGTCGATTGCGCCATCGGTTTTCAGGAAGCCGCCGCATTCGGCAAAGTTGCTGCTGAGCATGCCCCGGCGCGAGCGCATGTAGCGGACAAGCTCGCGCGCCATGCGCACGCTGCCGCCCGGCGAGATGCCCATCAGATCCAGGCTTCTTGCGGCAAAGCCGAACACGAAGTCGGGATGGTCCTGCAGGTTGCGGCCCACGCCCGGCAGGTCGTGG
>JAFECZ010000784.1 GCA_018241905.1 Pseudomonadota bacterium | reverse complement strand
CCAGCGGCAGCACGCCCATGCCGATCAGGTTGGTGCGGTGGATGCGCTCGAAGCCCTCGGCCACCACCGTCTCCACGCCCGCCAGCCGCACGCCCTTGGCGGCCCAGTCGCGGCTGGAGCCCTGCCCGTAGTCGGCGCCGGCGATCACGATCAGCGGCTGGCGGCGATCGAGGTAGGTCTCGATGGCTTCCCACATGCGCACCACGCGGCCCTCGGGCTCGATGCGCGCCAGCGAACCGGCGCGCACGCTGCCGTCGCCGTTGCGCACCATCTCGTTTCTCAGCGTGGGGTTCGCAAAGGTGGCGCGCATGGCGGTGAGATGGTCGCCCCGGTGCGTGGCGTATGAGTTGAAGTCTTCCTCGGGCAGGCCCATCTTGTGCAGGTACTCGCCGGCGGCCGAGTCCATCAGGATGGCGTTGGACGGCGAGAGGTGGTCGGTCGTGATGTTGTCCGGCAGCAGGGCCAGCGCGCGCATGCCGGCAAGCGTGCGCGGATTGGCAGCCAGCGCGCCCACGCCCTCGGTGTCCCAGTAGGGCGGGCGGCGGATGTAGGTGGAGGGCGCGCGCCAGTCGTATTGCGGGCTCACGCTTTCGCCGTCGTCGTTGCGGATGGCGAACATCGGCTCGTAGACCCGGCGGAACTGCTCGGGCCGCACGCTCCTGGCAACGATGGCGTCGATCTCGTCGTCGCCGGGCCAGATGTCCTGCAGGCGCACTTCCTTGCCGCTGGCGTCGATGCCCAGCACGTCCTGCTCGATGTCGAAGCGGACGGTGCCCGCAATGGCGTAGGCCACCACCAGCGGCGGCGAAGCCAGGAAGGCCTGCTTCGCGTACGGGTGGATGCGCCCGTCGAAGTTGCGGTTGCCCGAGAGAACGGCCGTGGCGTAGAGGTCGCGCTGGACGATCTCCTGCTGGATCTTCGGATCGAGCGCGCCGCTCATGCCGTTGCACGTGGTGCATGCAAAGGCGACGATGCCGAAGCCGAGCTTCTCCAGCTCGGGCAGGAGGCCTGCTTCCTCCAGGTACAGCTCCACCGCCTTCGAGCCCGGCGCGAGCGAGCTCTTGACCCAGGGCTTGCGCACCAGCCCGCGTGCGTTGGCATTGCGCGCCAGCAGCGCCGCCGCAATCACGTTGCGGGGGTTGGAGGTGTTGGTGCAGCTGGTGATGGCCGCGATGATGACCGCGCCGTCCGGCATCAGCCCCCGTGCTTCCTCGGCGCGCGCCTTGTCCAGGTCGACGGCGATGCCGCGCTCGCGCAGTTGCGAGGTCGGCAGGCGGCGATGCGGATTGGACGGCCCCGCCATGTTGCGCACGACGGTGCAGAGGTCGAACTTCAGAACGCGCTCGTACTGCGCGCCTTCCAGGTCGGTGGCCCAGAAGCCCGCCGTCCTGGCATAGGTCTCGACCAGCTTCACCTGCTCGCTGCTGCGGCCCGTGAGCCGCAGGTAGTCGAGCGTCTGCTCGTCGATGTAGAACAGCGCGGCGGTGGCGCCGTATTCCGGGCACATGTTGGAGATGGTGGCGCGGTCGCCGATGGAAAGGCCTTGCGCCCCCTCGCCGAAGAACTCGACATACGCGCCCACCACTTTTTCCCCGCGC
>JAFECZ010000783.1 GCA_018241905.1 Pseudomonadota bacterium | reverse complement strand
AAGCTGGCCGAGAGCAAGACCTTCATCCAGTCGCTGCCCTACATGGACCGTCTCGACTACGTGTCGATGATGAGCAACGAGCATGCGTACTGCCTGGCCATCGAGAAGATGCTGGGCCTGGAAGTGCCGCTGCGCGCGCAATACATCCGCGTCATGTTCGCGGAAATCACGCGCCTGTTGAACCACCTGCTGTGGCTCGGCGCGCACGGCCTGGATTGCGGTGCGATGAACATGCTCATCTACTGCTTCCGCGAGCGTGAAGACCTGTTCGACATGTACGAGGCGGTGTCGGGTGCGCGCATGCACGCGGCCTACTTCCGTCCGGGCGGCGTGTACCGCGACCTGCCGGACGCGATGCCCCAGTACAAGGTCAGCAAGATCAAGAACGCCAAGGCCATCGAGAAGCTCAACGAAGACCGCCAGGGTTCGCTGCTGGACTTCATCGACGCCTTCTGCAAACGTTTCCCGGGTTTTGTCGACGAGTACGAGACGCTGCTCACCGACAACCGCATCTGGAAGCAGCGCACCGTGGGCATCGGCGTGGTGTCGCCCGAGCGCGCGCTCAACCTGGGCTTCACCGGCCCGATGCTGCGTGGCTCGGGTATCGAGTGGGACCTGCGCAAGAAGCAGCCCTACGACGTGTACGACCGCATGGATTTCGACATTCCGGTGGGCAAGACTGGCGACTGCTACGACCGCTACCTGGTGCGCGTGGAAGAAATGCGCCAGGCCAACCGCATCATCCAGCAGTGCTCGGCCTGGCTGCGCGCCAACCCGGGCCCGGTCATCACCGACAACCACAAGGTGGCTGCCCCTTCGCGTGAGTCGATGAAGTCGAACATGGAAGAGCTGATCCATCACTTCAAGCTCTTCACCGAAGGCTTCCACGTCCCCGAGGGCGAGGCCTATGCGGGAGTCGAGCATCCCAAGGGCGAGTTCGGCATCTACCTGGTGAGCGACGGCGCCAACAAGCCGTACCGCCTGAAGATCCGCGCGCCCGGCTTCCCCCACCTGGCGGCCCTGGACGAAATGGCCACCGGCCACATGATTGCCGACGCCGTGGCCGTGATCGGCACGATGGACATCGTGTTCGGCGAGATCGATCGATGAGTGATCACATGACTACCGACAAACAACAGGGCGCTGCTGCGCCCCTGTCTGCTGCGACGCTGGAGCGCTTTGCCCGCGAAGTGGCCAAGTACCCCGAGGCCGGCAAGCAGTCGGCCGTGATGGCCTGCCTGGCCATCGTGCAACAGGATGAAGGCTTCGTGAGCCTGCAGCGCGAGCGCGAGATCGCCGCCTACCTGGGCATGGCGCCCATTGCCGTGCACGAGGTCACGACCTTCTACAACATGTACAACCAGCGGCCGGTGGGCAAGTTCAAGCTCAACGTCTGCACCAACCTGCCGTGCCAGTTGCGCGACGGCCAGCATGCGCTGCACCATCTCGAGAAGAAGCTGGGCATCCACATGGGCGAGACCACGGCCGACGGCCTGTTCACGCTGCAGCAGAGCGAATGCCTGGGCGCCTGCGCCGATTCGCCGGTGATGCTGGTCAACGACCGCACCATGTGCAGCTTCATGAGCAACGACAAGCTCGAC
>JAFECZ010000782.1 GCA_018241905.1 Pseudomonadota bacterium | reverse complement strand
AACCGCCGAAGTCGTGGATGGTCTTGGGCTTGTCCATGGCCGTGAGCCACCAGCCGCCGCGCGTGAGCCAGTGCGCCGAGATGCACAGGATGAGCTGCGGCTGCGCCCACTTGCTGCCGAACTCCGTGCCCAGCGCCTGCCAGCTGCGGCGGTAGGCGTTGTCCTCGATGGCGTTCATCGGGCTGCCGTGGCCCAGGAAAAGCACCGGCAGGCGCGGCGAGCGCTTGAGGTTCTTGAAGGCGAAGGCGTCGGGCGACGCGGCTTCGGTGGTGGTCGACATCGTGAGAACTCCAGTGGCCATCATGGCGCCGGCAGCGAGGATGTCACGCCGGCGCTGTCCCTGCCCGAGAAGGGGCATCAGGCGGTCCACTTGCGGGCGTTGCGCCAGATTTGCATCCAGGGGCTCAAGGCGCTCCCGTCGCCCGAGGTCCAGCTCATCTGGATGTTGCGGAACACGCGCTCGGGGTGCGGCATGAGGGCGGTGAAGCGGCCGTCGGCGGTGGTGACCGACGTGAGGCCGCCGGCGCTGCCGTTCGGGTTGAACGGGTAGCGCTCGGTCGCCTGGCCCTGGTTGTCGACATAGCGCATGGCCGCGATCGCCTTGCCGGCGTCGCCGCGATGCTTGAAGTTGGCATAGCCCTCGCCGTGCGCCACCGCGATGGGCAGCCGCGCACCGGCCATGCCGGCAAAGAAGATGCTCGGCGAGTCGAGCACTTCCACCATCGAAAGACGGGCCTCGAAGCGCTCGCTCTGGTTGGTGGTGAAGCGCGGCCAGTCTTGCGCGCCGGGAATGATGTCGGCCAGCTCGGCGAACATCTGGCAGCCGTTGCAAACGCCCAGGCCGAAGGTGTCGGTGCGGCCGAAGAAGGCCTTGAACTGCTCCGAAAGACGCGGGTTGAAGGTGATGCTGCGCGCCCAGCCGATGCCCGCGCCCAGCGTGTCGCCGTAGCTGAAGCCGCCGCAGGCCACCACGCCCTTGAACTGCGCCAGGTCGGCGCGGCCGGACTGCAGGTCGGTCATGTGCACGTCGAAGGCGTCGAAGCCGGCCTCGGTGAAGGCGTAGGCCATTTCCACGTGCGAGTTCACGCCCTGTTCGCGCAGGATCGCCACCTTGGGCCGGCTGCCGCCGACGATAGCCGGCGCGGCCAATGCAGCCTTGAGCGAATCGGGCAGGACGACATGCATGCCGGGGTCGGCCGGATCGCCGGCGGCGGCGTGCTCCTGGTCGGCGCAGGCAGGGTTGTCGCGCTGCACGTTGATCTTCCAGCTGACCGAATCCCACACCTGGTGCAGGTCCTGCAGGCTGGCGCTGAACACCGACTTGGCATCGCGCCAGATCTCCAGGCGCCCCTTGCCGGCGTCGATGATGGAGCTGCCCGGGCGGGTCTTGCCCACGAAATGGCTGCAGGCCGACAGGCCGTGCGCGCGCAGCACCTGCATGACCTCGTTGCGCTCGTCGGTTCGCACCTGCAGCAGCAGGCCCAGCTCTTCGTTGAACAGGGCCTTGAGCGTGAGTTCCTCGCGGCGGGCGCTGACCTGGGTGGCCCAGTTCTTGGCGTCGCCGTATTCGGCGCGGCTGTCGCTGATGCCGTCGCCCTCGGTG
>JAFECZ010000781.1 GCA_018241905.1 Pseudomonadota bacterium | reverse complement strand
AGATGCCAGAGGAAAGGCCCAGCGCGCCGGCATCCATGGCCTCCTGCATGTCGGCCGCCATGGCCGCGCGCTCGCCGGCATTGGCCGCGCGGTCCAGCACCGGCATGTGCCGCATGCGCAAGGCCGTGTGGCCCAGCAGCGCCGCCACGTTCACGCCGGGCCGGGTGGCATCCACCGCGTCGGCGTATTCGCGCATGGTGCGGTGGCGGAACTGCGTGTTGCCCAGCAATGAAAGCGGCGCCGCCGGGGCATCGCTCACCACGGGCGCGAGCGAGATGCCGCAGTTGCCCACGATCACGGTGGTCACGCCCTGCGACAGCTTGGGCAGCATGTCGGCCTTCTCGATGGCCGCGGCGTCGTCGTGCGTATGCACGTCGATGAATCCGGGCGCCACCACCAGGCCTGCGCAGTCGATCACCTGGGGCCGGTGCGCGTCGATGAGCGCCTCGCTCACCTGCCCTACCGCCGCGATGCGCTCGCCTACCAGCAGCACGTCGCCCACCTGTGCCGGCGAGGCGCTGCCATCCACAATCAAGCCACCCTTGAGCAGGGTGGCGCTTTCATTCGCCTGCGCCATGGCCGAATCCTCCTTTGATTTGCGCGCCGCGTTCTTCGTCATCGGCGTCGACGTCCTGCAAGGCTTCGGTAGCGCCGGAATACTCGGCGCTGTCGAAGCCGTGCTTGTGCAGCAGCTGCTTGAATTGCGCCAGGCCGCGCGTGGCCACCGGCCCGAGCTTCTGGGCCAGGCGCACCATCAGGATCTCGATCACCACCAGGTGCGCCAGGTAGGCCTCGGTGCCCACGCGCATCACCGCGTCCTGCGGCACCGACACCGCGATCAGGTGGTCGGCAATGTCGGCCAGCGGCGTGCCAGGCTGCGTGAGCGCCACGACGGTGGCACCCTGCGAGCGGGCAAAGCGCGCCGCCTCCAGCGTGTAGGGCATGCGACCCACGTGCGAGATGACGAAGGCCACGCCCTCGGGCCCGAGGGTGCTGGCCGACACCAGCTGCTGGTGCGCATCGAAGATGGCGTTGGACGTGCAGCCCAGGCGGAACAGGCGGCTTTGCAGCTCGCCCGCCATGAAGGTGGAGGCCGCGCCCACCGAATAGCAATCGATGCGGCGCGCGGTAGCCAGCTTGCCGGCAACCTGGTCGAGCACCTGCACGTCCAGGCGCCTCCCCAGCTCGGTAAGCGAGGACACGGCCGCATGCACGATCTTGTTGCTGACGTCGCCCGCCGTGTCTTCGGCCAGCACGGCACGGTGCAGGTACGAGCCGCGCACCGCCAGGTCCTGCGCAAGCGCCAGCATGAATTCGCGCACCGAATCGAAACCGAAGCTGCGGCAGGTGCGCACGATGGTGGGCATCGAGACGCCCGCCTGTTGCGCCAGCTGCTCCACCGTGGCCGCCACCGCGGCGCCCGGGTCGTCCAGCATGACCTGCGCCACGCTGCGCTGGGCGGCGGGCAGGCTGTCCATGCGCTCGCGAAGGCGCTGCAGGAGATGGCTTGCTGCGTCGTTCATGGGCTCCTCAGAAGCGCGTGCTGATGGCACCGCTTACCGCGCCGTCGTCCTCGATGACGGGAATCCAGCGCCATTTGTCGAAG
>JAFECZ010000780.1 GCA_018241905.1 Pseudomonadota bacterium | reverse complement strand
CAGGATCTCGCGGATGAGCCCGGTGTTGTCCAACGCCGGGTCGCCCAGTTCGCTGGCGCGGGTCACGTAGGCGCGGTAGAGCGCCTCGCGCAGGCGGCCGTTCTTGGCGAATTGCATCACCGGCAGGTACGACGGCATCTTCAGCGTGAACTTGTAGCCTTCCTTTTTCTCTGCCTGCGCGGCCGCCAGCGCGGCGGCGATCACGTCCTGCGGAATGCCTTCGAGCTCGTCCAGGCGGGCGTAGTAGGCAAAGGCGTCGGTGGCGTCCAGCGCGTTCTCGCTGAACTTCTGGCTCAGTTCGGCCTGGCGCTCCTGGATGGCGGCAAAGCGCTCCTTGGCCGCGCCCTGCAGCTCGGCGCCGCCCAGCACGAAGTTGCGCACGGCGTTCTTGTGCGCCTGGCGCTGCTCGAGGTTGAGCGAGGCCGGGTCGATGGCCTTGTACTTGGCGTACAGGCGCTCGTCGGAACCCAGGCGGGTGAAGAACGCGGTGACGCGCGGCATGGCCTCGTTGTAGGCCGCGCGCAGCTCCGGCGTATCGGCTACGGCGTTGAGATGGCCCACGGCGCCCCAGGCGCGGCCGAAGCGCTCGGTGGCCACGTCCAGTTCCCTGGCAATGGCGCTCCAATCGGCCGGAAAAGCGGGTTCCGTCACCTTCTGCAGCGCTGCCTCGGCCTGCGCCAGCAAGGTGTCGACCGCCGGCGCCACATGTTCCGGACGGATCTGGTCGAACAAGGGGAGGTCTTTGAAATCGAGCAGCGGATTGGTGGAGGTCATGGTCGCTAGATGGTGCCGGAAGAGGGGGGCGCAAGGCCCCGGAAAAATCAATCAGGCCGATTGCCGCTCGGCCGCCTCGATGGTGTTGACCAGCAGCATGGCGCGGGTCATGGGGCCCACGCCGCCGGGCACGGGCGTGATCCAGCCGGCGACCTGGCGCACGCCCTCGAAGTCGACGTCGCCGCACAGCTTGCCCTCGTCGTTGCGGTTCATGCCCACGTCGATGACCACGGCACCGGGCTTGACCATGTCGGCCGTGAGCACGTTGCGCTTGCCCACGGCCGCCACGATGACGTCGGCCTGGCGCGTCATGGCTCCCAGGTCGGCGGTGGCGCTGTGGCAGATGGTGACGGTGGCGCTCTGCGCCAGCAGCATCATGGCCATGGGCTTGCCCACGATGTTGCTGCGGCCGATGACCACCGCGTGCTTGCCGCGCAGGCTGTAGCCGATGGATTCGAGCATCTTCATGCAGCCGTAGGGCGTGCACGGCCAGAAGCCCTTGGCGCCGGTCATCAGCGCGCCGGCGCTGGCGATGTGGAAGCCGTCCACGTCCTTGGCGGGCGAGATGGTCTCGATGACCTTCTGGCTGTCCATGTGCTTGGGCAGCGGCAACTGCACCAGGATGCCGTGCACCTTCGGGTCGTCGTTGAGGGCGCGTACGCGCGCCAGCAGGGCGGCTTCGGTCATGTCCGCCGGGTAGCGCTCGAGCGTGGCCGACAGGCCGGTCTCGGTGCTGTCGTTGACCTTGTGCTTGGTATAGACCTGGCTGGCCGGGTCGTCGCCCACCAGGATGATCGAGAGGTGTGGCTGGATGCCGCGAGCCTTCAGGGACTG
>JAFECZ010000077.1 GCA_018241905.1 Pseudomonadota bacterium | reverse complement strand
ACGAGTCTAGAGAGACAACTCCGCGAACTACTGGGGTCGCCCGATCACCGATGCTTAGGGCGCCTGAGCCGACATCCTGGAGAACATGAAGCGGACGCTCAACAACTCTGACCAACGGAGCGGACGCGCGCAACAACTTTGACCAGGTCGGGCAGCCCAGTGATCACAGTTGGTGCGCAAATGCCTGTCGTGTCGAGCGCGGCGCGCTCAGCAACTACGGTTCTGCTTCTCTTTATTGGACGGGCTGGGTTCGCGGTGGCCGCGAAGTGGTCAAGTTGTCTCAGACTTTGGCGTGCGATTCATCGGCCACGACGAAGACCAGCCCCTCATACTTGTCTCAGACTCTATTGGCGAAGAACAGCTGGAGAACGACTTGGATGCTCTCCTGATCGATCGCATGGGCAAGCACAACGAGCTCACGCCCCTGGGTGAGGCCGTGGCCGCAAACGCCCGGCGCCTGGTGTTCTAGACGTGCGAGCTACCTCGAAGCGTGGATCTGCTCGAGGAAGGCAACGCCGGGTGCATCCGAGTCGGACTGGGCTCGGGCCCGGGGCGGCATGCTGATGACACCGTTTCTGTTTCACGTTGCGCAAACGCGCCCGCGGCTCGTGTCGACATTGCGCGGCTCCATCGAAGTGCGGCTGATCCGGTTCCGCCAGCGCACGCTGGACGCGCTGGTGATCGGCACCCGCAGCGTGGTGCCTACTCCCGACCTGAACATCGAGCGCGCGAGCGAGATGCGGGCAGTCGCTATCTGCCGGCGCGGCCACCCGCTGCTGGCCGAGTCGAGCAAGCAAGGCGTGACGTTCGACGATGTGCTGCGCTACCCCCTGAGGTGGCCCAGATCCTCATTCAATACTTCGGGCCACGGGCCAACCCGGAGCAGGCGGTACGACTACGCTGCGTAGATATCGCGAGCTTGATCGAGACGGTCCAGGCTTCGGATGCCATCTTGGTTGGCATCGTGACCGCAGCGCAACGGGATCGCGACAGGGAGCTTGTTCGAACTCGTGATCACCCCTCCCTTGCGCAGCGGCACACGCTTCGCCCTGATCACCCGGGTCGGACGTACCGAAGCACCGGCCATGGCCCTGTTTCGGCGATTCGTCGCCGAGCACCTTCACGACTAGACGGCCGCGGGAACGGGCGCGCGCGGCTCCACGGCCAAGAACATCGGCCGCCCACCCTGGCCATCGGAGCAGTAGCCGAGGAAGCTCGCCGAGGGGACGCGTGTCTCGTCGACCGCCGCGTAGCGCACACATTCGCGATGAAGCTCGCACAACACCCCCAGGCATGGGCGCAGCACGTGTTCCATCGGCCGTCGCGGTGCTTTCACCACCGCCCGGGTTGCGCGTTCCTCGCCGCACACGGGTTCCTCGCGCGACGCCACTTCGTCCCCTACGTCCAGCCGGCTCGTATCGCGGCCCATTCTCAACGCATCGTAGGCTTCAGAGAATGCGGCATCGACTGAATACGGGCGCACCTTCAGCCGGCCCGGCGCGCGCTCCTCACGTGTGCGCGCAATGATGCGCGATGTCCACTTCTGACCGTCCCAGCTCTGGCAAATCACGAATGGCCTGTCATCGATAGGGAGGTCGAGAAAGGCTTGTGCAGCCTGCTCGGCCTGCTGGTAGCGAATGCCCTCGTTGCTGATCGAGCCGACGAGGTAGCCGGGCGCTTGCTGCGATTCATCATGCGTCAAATTCGACGCCTCGCTTCCGACGCTTCTCACAAGGGGTTTGGTTACTAGGTACTAGGCGGATCTGCAGGCAGGACCCTGCAGCTCGCGACCACTGCGGCAGGGTAGTCCAGTCCCGAATTTTTCACTAGCTGGATTGACTGACAGCGCAGACCTTGTGCGCGACCGCGCAGCCGAATTCCGCCTGAGCAAGACGCTGCGCGACACCACGGCAAGCCGCTATCCGCGCTACCTGCCGACCCTTTGCTGGCCGCCGCATGACACTCCGCAGTCGGAGGGAAGCGAGGCGGTGAAGTTCAACACGACCGGCAGCGCCGGTGCCACCCAGCGCACTTCTCAGCTCACGATCCAGGTCAAGGACGAGGCGTCGCCGTAGACGGTCTGCCGGCGGGACAACGCGCTCGCCGGGCAATAGGCAATCGCGCACACCAAGTCATCGCGGCAGCCAATGCGACCTCGCCGGCCAGCAAGACGTCATCGGGCGAGCAGGAACTCCGCAGGCTCCAGGGCGTGAATCACCATGCGCGCTGGGCGATCGACGCGATAAGTTTCTTCGGCTTCGAGAACGATGTCCTTCGGGTCGCCATCGTGCGTGATCCACAAGGTCCCCACGACGCAGCGAAGGTCGCGGCCCAGTGGATGCGGTACGACCAGAAAGCCGTCCTTCTGGAGATGGTGGCGAACGCCTGCGAATGGAAGGAGGGAGTCAACCGGGGTGCGAGGCTTGGTCCCGGTCAGGCACTGGTCCGGCGTTGCGAAACCGTCTGTCGGGCAGGCGGCCGCTGGGATTGCTAAGAGTGTCATGGCTAGGGCTCCTTCCATCACTGATGAGCCCAGTTTCCCCATTGGCGCGCCTTACCGACAGTGTGCCAACTACGGCATCCGTATTCAGCCTCCTACGGTAGGAACACCGTAGCCGTTCAGTTCTGCTGTGCATTCCCCGGCGACGCTCCAACGGTATGGCCCGCCTCGATGGTCGACAACTCGGCAAGGTCAGCCGGACATCGCCAAGCCCGACGGAAAGCCAGTCAGCTGCAGCGCTCCGCCTGATCATCGGGCGACGGAAGTACCGAGCGCTAGCTTGCGCATCTGCCACGGCTCTCGGCCTTGACCTACACACCCGCGGCGATGGCAGTGCTCTGGCCGCTCGACTTCCGCGCGCCGGCTTGAACCGGTGTTATTTGGAACCAGAGCGCTTTAAGCGGGCGCTCTGTGGCGCGGTCCTGGCCAGCCCACGGATAGAACGCCGAAAACAAGAGGCGATGCATCTGCAGACCTGCAGACCTGCAGAAAGTCGTTGTTGCGGAGCGCACGATGCGCGGCAAGATATGCAATCGCGTCGTCAAGGTTGGCTCTGAAGAATTGATGTTCTAGTTCCTGGACGATCTGCGGATCCTTCTCGCCATACAGGTTGCGCAGATAGCCAACCTGCGCGAAGTCCCTAAAGGGATCGGGCACTCAGCTTGCGCCCGCGCAGATAGTTGACCAGCAGCCAGGCCATGTCGCCAGTTGAGAGCTTGCCGGCGCGCTTTAGCGCGACAAGCAAGTCCTGCACTGGCCCTGTGCGCTCCTCGTCTCCTGCCAGCTTCGTCACGGTCTCTGCCCACCGATCCATCGACGTGGGCGTGTAGCTCACGTGGTGTTTGCGTGCGAGGTCGCGGACAAATTGCTCCACGCCTGTGGTGGGAAGAGGCGCGCGGGCGCGCGGTCGAGACTCTCCTGGGCGCGCTCGAGAACGAGTGCGGTCATTGACGTAGGTCACGCGGCGGCCGCCCAAAGTCAACTTGTGGGAGATGCGGCGATGGCCCGTGTCGAAAACCAACAGGGCCACGCCGCTGCCCCCGCGCGAAGCAGATGCAGCAGCCTCAGCCTGCGGCATCAGCCTGATGCTTGCTTACAGCTTCTGCCACCAGCGTCTCAAAATCGGCCAGCGGCCGCACGATGCCGGTCTGTGAATCGCGCTGCCCTTTGGCGTAGACACCAGAGCCAAGGCGTATGAGGTCTCCCTGGCGCTGCAGTACCTGCAGCGCATACGACACCTGTGATGCACTGCCCTGGCCCGCAAGTTCGGAGCGCAGCACGACATTTCCGGCGCGGCGCCGTATCGACATTCGCATGCGGTCCTGAATGTTCATGGGGGTAGGCTTTGGTGCGGATTCTGCTCCGGGTCGGCCCGATGCAGCCAATGGCGGCGCCTTTCCCAGTGCGGCAGGCAACGCGGTCTTTGCGCACCTTTGCGCTGTCAGGACTGGGGTTGGTGCGTACGGCGCTGCTCATCACTTGGGCAATCAGGGCGATGGCACGCGAGCATGACGCCGGGCCAGGGTGTGCGCATCGGCTACCGAGTTTGAACATGCCACAGTCCGCGCTGTATGGCGGGCGGCGGGTGCCGATCTTTTACAGGCGCTTGTGACGAACAGCGGGCCGATCCGGAACCGGTCGGCGGCGACGCCCTTTACTCCGCGTCCACGGGCATCCGGGCGGCCACCTGCAGCAGGTCATCCGCCGAGGGCTGGTCCCAGTCCTCGCCATGCGTGGCCTTCGCGTAGTAGCGCACCATCTCGGCCACCACCAACTGGTGACGCCAGCCACTGCTTTGCAGGCGCTTGCGGATGGAGGGATGCACGTTGCGCAGCTCCATGTCATGCATCAGCTGCGCGGACAGCTCGTCCTGGGCCGCCTTGGAAAGGGCCGCGATTTCCTGCACCACCCGCTCGCGGCGCTCGCGCAGCCACTCCTCTGTCCACTTCGCCTGGCGCCTGGCCTGGCGGTCGCGGCTGGCGGCGCTGGCGGCCGGGGCCTTCTCGGCGCCCTGCTCTTTCACGACGCTGGCCTTGCGGGCCTCGCCCGGCATCAGCGACTTCAGGTACCGGTAGCGGTCGCGCACCGGCTCGGGGAAGTCCACGGCGGCGCGCCGCTGCAGCGCATCCAGGCCGCCGCGCAGCGCCTCGTCGCCGAACTCCTCCAGCAGCCCCTCGGCTTGATCATGGCCCACGCCCAGCTCCGCCGCGCGCGTGATCAGTGCCATGTCCACCGGTTCGGGCTTTTGCGCCGCCTCTGGGTCGCGCTGCTGCTTGGGCTTGACCAGGAACTGCAGGTCGGAGATGAAGCGCCCGGCCTTGTACTCCACGAGCTCGACGTCGATATCCGTCACGGCGCACACCTCGGCAATGGCGAGGCGCAGGCAGTCGCGCTTGAAGATGCGGTACTCCATCTTGGAGGACTTCTCGTTGTCGGGCCGCCCCGTCAGCACCGGTCGCCACCAGTGCCATGACTGGCGCGCCGTGCGCCCCACGTCCTTGTAACGGCTGCAGATCTCGTAGAGCGCCAGGCCGGCGTGTGAGCGTAGCTGCGACAGAATGGGCAGTTGCAGGCGGGCAAACACGCGCGGCACCAGCAATTCCTGGCGCATGTTCATCGCGTAGGACCACTCCACCCAGATCTCGCCGCGCAGCTTAGTGAGTTTTGCGTGGGCCAGCAGGCCGCACACCGTCCAGTAGCTGCCCTCCCCTGTGGTCGGTGACTGCCACTCGACCGTGGTCGACACCATGCCGCGCAGGTGCTTCTTGATCAGCTCGATGTCATTGGAGGAGTAATCGATGCTCTTGACGATTTTGGCCAGCGGCGTGGAAAACACATCCTTATCCAGCCCCTGGTCCTGCGCTTCGTGCAGCAGCACGTTCCAGCTTTTGCGCGCCAGGACGGTGATCTTCTTTTCCTTGGGTGTCCAGCCCAGGGTGTTGACCGGCTTGAGCAGCGGGCGCGCCTCCCCTGCCCCGCCGCGCACGGCGTGACCCGGCCGCCGCTTGGGGGCCTGCTGCTCGGGTTCCAGCGCGATCGCAAGTTGGTCCATGCCTCAATGTAGCGCAGTCTCGCGCTCAGGTGAGTCGGTAGTTTCACATGAAATTCGGCGGACTGGTGGGGCGTCAGCCTGAGGTGAGCTGAAGATTCTCCTGAAAACCCTCACCTCTGGGCCGAAGGCAGCTGGCAGGACGCTCGAGACAACCACTGCCCAAGATCCCGAAAACCCTCACACGAGTGGATCACCGGGGCGGTCGAGGCCATCAATTCGGGTCCATCCACGTTCCTGGAAACCCTCTCCTCGGGTCGGCCGACGGGTGGCCCAGGGGTGCCAAAAAGGGATTCAGAGCTGGGATTAGGACGGCTGCTCCGGACAGTGCACGACTCCCGTAGACCCTCACGTTGCTTCCCGAGAAGCTGCACGCATCTTCCTGAGATCACGCACCTTCGGCCCCGAAAAGTCTCCGGTCACTCCTGGAAAGGCTCACCTGAATCGACCTAAGTCCTTATCATGATTGAAGTTTTCCCTACCTAAAGGATTTAAAGGGTTTATAGGAATTGATATTCAATAAACCCGGAGCCGTGCATTTACCCCCAAGAAAAACCGCTTCCAGCGTTCCCCCTTCCCTGCTTTGCAGACACAATACGCGCTGTCCGCAGGGTTTCCGTAAAACTCTGCTCTTTTGTACTGCATGGAGGAATGCGTTGAACAAAATGAAAATCAGCCCGCCGCGGGCAATCTCATTGGCGAACATCGCCGACCAGGCGGAACGCGCAGTGGCCATGATGGGCGAGATCCGATTGGCGATGCTGGCGCCCACGGCGCGAAAGGCACCGCCTGTGTTCAATCTGAGCCAACTGGCGGCTTTGTGCGGTGCGGAGAAAGGCTCGATCAGCCACCGGATGACCAAGGGCGACCTGCCTCCTGGCCAGCTGAATGCGGCTGGCAGCCGACGCGAATTCACTCTGCAGGAATCGCGCGCCTGGGTCAAGGAATTCAAGAAGGAGACGCTGCGTCCGGCTGGGGCCGAGGCGGTAACCATCAGCATCGGCAACTTCAAGGGCGGCGTGTCTAAGACCACCACGGCAGCCACCCTCGCCCAGGGACTGTCTCTGCTGGGCCACCGGGTTCTGGTGATCGATACCGACCCGCAGGGATCGCTCACCACCTTGTTTGGCATCCTGCCCGATACCGAGGTGGAAGAGCAAGACACCATCCTGCCGCTGGCGATGGGCTCCGAAACCTCGATCCGCTACGCGATCCGGCCGACCTATTGGGATGGAATCGATCTGGTGGCGGCCGCTCCCCTGCTCTTCGGCGCCGAGTTTGCGCTGCCTGCGCGCCAGTCCCAGGAAAAGGGGTTCGAGTTCTGGCGAGTGCTGGATCTGGGCATCGACGATGTTCGCGGCGAGTACGACGTGATCGTGATCGACACGCCGCCGGCGCTGTCGTACACGACCATCAATGCATTCATGGCCTCCAACGGCATCATCATGCCGCTGCCGCCCAACGCGCTGGACTTTGCCTCGGCGGCGCAGTTCTGGAGCCTGTTCTCCGAGCTCTCGACCGAACTGCTGACTGAGAGGGGCCTGACCAAGGAGTTCGACTTCATCCACGTGCTGCTGGCTCGGGTCGATGCATCGGACGCGGCAAGCAACGTGGTTCGCCAGTGGATCGGCTCCACCTACGCTGAGAAGGTGCTGCCGGTCGAGATCCCGAAGACAGCCGTCGCGTCGACCACGAGCGCGGAGTTCGGCACGGTCTACGACGTCACCCGCTATGACGGCAGCGCCAAGACGCTCAAGCGCGCGCGGGACGCTTATGACCAGTTCGTGAGTTTCGTGGACGGCTCGATCCGATCCGTCTGGGACAAGCAAGTGATGGCTGCCGCCGGCAGCCGGCAAGCTGAAGGAGTGCACTAATGGGCAAGGGGCTACTCGCAAAGGCAGGTCGCATTCAACTTCCGCCGGCCAGGCCGGCCCAACCGTCAACGCCGGAGCCAGTGGCGGCTGCTGCGCCGGCGGCGACCGCAGTGCCGGTGGCTGATCCAGCGATGGCGGTGCCTGCACCTGCGGCAGTGGCAGCGCCGGCGCCTGCCCGGCTCATGGGGGTGGGGGCGCTCTCCAAGCCGAGGACGGCGCCGGGTACCCTGATGGGCTTCATGGCGACGCAGTCGGAGGCTATCAAGGAGAACGAGGAACTGCGTGAGCAGCTTAGCCAGTTCGAAGGTGCGCGTCCGGCGCGTCTGCTGGATCCGCGCTTGATCCGGCCCTCGCGTTGGGCGAATCGGCATGCGTCGGCGTTCGAGCGGGAGGAATTTGCAGCGCTGAAGGCGGAGATTGCCCAGGCGGGCGGTAACGTCCAGGCCATCAAGGTGCGTCCGATCACGGCGGCGCAGAACGCCGAAGGGCAGGGGGTAGGACCGTCCCACTCCCTCCAAATCGGTGATGCGGGACAGGGGGTAGGACGGTCCCACCCCCTGGATGGCGCGCAGGGCGTCCAGGTGGGGCAGGGGGGTAGGACGGTCCCACCCCCACCAGCGCCGCAGTTCGAAATCACATTCGGCCACCGCCGCCATCGCGCCTGCCTTGAACTGGGACTTCCGGTGCTGGCCATCGTGGAGGATGTGAGCGAGCAGGAATTGTTCGTTCAGATGGAGCGCGAAAACCGCAACCGCACGGACCTGTCCGTCTGGGAGCAGGGGGTGATGTACGCCAAGGCGCTCGATGGCGGTCTCTACAGTTCCAACCGGCAGCTGGCCATTGCCATCGGCCGAGACCTGTCCGACGTCGGCAAAGCTCTGGCGGTCGCCCGGCTGCCCCTGGCGGTCATTGAGGCGTTTGCGTCACCCCTGGACCTGCAGTTCCGCTGGGCCAAGCCGCTGAGCGATGCGCAGCAAAAGGATCCGGACCTGCTGCTCAGCCGCGCCAAGTCGCTCAAGGACGAGAAGCTCTCGCCCAAAGAGATCTTCGCGGCGCTGATCTCGGACCCGGCCACGGCGCCCGCCCTGGCCAAGACGACCACCGTTGAGCGCAACGGTGTGGTGACGGCCACCATCTCCACGTCGACCTCTGGCCAGATCTCCATCAAGGTCCACCAGCCCATGGACGAGGCCCGCCTGGGCAAGTTGGTCAAAGCGCTGGAACAGCTGCTCTGATCTGTCGGGCAAGGCGCTGCGCCCAAATCCGATCCGCGATCCTGCGCTTGGCGATCCTGGATCGGACTCCTGAAAACTCTCCATTTCGTTTTTTGCGCTCGTCAGGCCGGCGTCCCATCCGGCAGGTCAGGGCGCGTCGCCGCACTTTCGACCAGCTGGACGCAGCCTGCACCGCATGAGCCAGGGGGCGTATCCGCGCAACGTCCGGCAATGGTCGACGCCGGGCGCGCCTGGCCCTCCGCAGCCGAGCCCGCGTCTCCATGAAGACCCCAAAAAGGACGCAAAAGGGCTCAAACACGTGAACAAGGCAGGGGGTAGGACCGTCCCACCCCTCGCCGCCCAGCCTCTTGCCCGCCAATCCGCATGATGCTGCTGCCGACGTTGGCCGCCATCCGCCGATCTCACCAGACCCATCCGCGTCTGCGCCGATTCCAGCGCCACCGGGCAAGCAGCCGTTGCCTGCAGCTCGGAGACTCCTGAAAACCCTCCGGTTCTTCAGGCGATCCGTAGACTCCTGAAAACCCTCCATTTGCAAAGAAGGCGGCAGGCAGCCCGACATGACGCACTGCAGCACACGCCCGTGCGCCCAATCGGCCGGAAGCGCGCCGAATCCAGCGCCTGTTCGTGGCAACCGCGCCTGGGGGAACTGACGTGTGTTGGTGCGCGGCAGGCGGCCAAAGGCAGGTAGAGCAGGGCGGGCCGGCCGGGGCAGGGGAGGGCCGGTAAGGGGAGTCGGGGTCGGGTGCCGCCACTCCGTCACTCGCGGCCGGACCCCGGACGTCTCCGGCGCTCGCCCGGTCTGCGCGGTGCGCGGGCACCGCCTTGCGGCGGCGTCCCGGATACCTCAGCCCTCGCGTGCAGGTGTCCAGTGCGGGCGGCATCATGTAGATGCACCAGAACGACGGGAAAGCCAAGCCCCGCGCTGCTTTTCAGCCGGTTCGGTCTGGCGCAACGTCCCCCAACCCGTACGTTTGCACTTGCGCCAGTTCTTAGGGCGCAGAACTATCCCTGCCGCACGGCGGCTGGCTCCAATGCCCTTCCAGCAGCCTGCGCAGCGCGAGCATGAGCAAGATGTTCCGAAGCTTTCCGGCGTCGAGGAGCAATTTCTCTCTGCCATCGCGTCATCTGGACGTTTCACCCTTGCCAAGGCACAGAGCCGCTACGCCGGCGTGAAGCGCCACGCCGACAAGTAAGCCGGCGTGGATGACAGTCCACGTCGCGGGCCCGCTCAAACGAGACCTCAACACTTGGCCAAACGGTCAAGAGTACGCTTGCTGCCAGATTCAGCGAGTGGGTCGCAGGTGACGGCTTCGGGCACAAACCACGCAACGACGGGCCGTCACTACCCACGCATCGATCGCCAAGGCACCGGCCCTTCCAGTTTGGCCCGATTCCCCAGCGCGGGATGTTGGGGGATGACCCGCCCGGCCCAGGCGACGGCCGCGTCCTCGGTCGATGCGCGAGGCTTGGGGCGAGGGCCTCGATCGTGCGCGGGCGACGCACACCCGGAGCCCTGCGTCGAGCGGGTGTGGAAGCCGATCACTTCAACGCCGGCTCGCTCTGACCGACATGCGCTGGAGCGGCTGGCGCCAGGCCCGCAACCAGCTGAACGTTGGGCCGACCGGCGGCGTCCCAGGTCCCCAATCTCTGCCGCCTACGAGGCCCGCTTAGGCGCCGGCGAGTCGCCCTCTGGTCTCACTTCGGGCTCAAAGCTCAAGTTCCTTCTAGCTTCAGAAACATCAAATAAGTTATTGTGAATCAACAACTTATTCGCATCGGTGCTCCACAGTTGCAATATGACGCGATAAAATAGCATCCATGATTATTGGACCCACAACCCCGTGATCGCGCCCGCCCGCACGCCGCCGCAGCGCTCCGGAATCGGTTCGAACATGGGCCGTAGGCGCCTGCACCGCGGCCATTTCGCGTTCATGCGGGCGTTGGTCCAGGGCATGGACGAGCGCTCGGCCTGGGCGCGGTACCTGCACGAGGAGGGCGAGCCGAGTGACCTGCGCCGCGTGCGCAGCACGATTCTGTGGATCAAGGACACGTTCGCCGCTGCCGCAAGGCGCGAACAGCGACCGGGCACGGCGCGCCTTATTCAACTGGATCCGGGCCGCTTCGCTGAGCGCGCGGCGCCCAAACTGCCGTCCCTCGAGGAATTTGCGGTCGCCCAAGGGCTGGAGGACTTTTCCGAGGACGAGCAACTAGAGGCCTACCTGGCCGTCCATCCCGAGGCCGCCCGGCAAGGGCAGGGCGGCAAGAGCGCATCAGGAGGCGGCGCCGGCCGGCGCACGCGGGTCATCGAGCGACAGCTAGAAGCCCTGCGCTGGCTCGAGCACCTGGTGGTGCACGATCCCCAGCCCCTGGACAGCGTCCAGGCCTGGCTGAGTCCGACCCTGTCCGAGCGCCTGCAGCGAAGCGGCATTCGGACGCTGCAAGACCTGGCGAACACGATGAACCGCGTCGGCGCGCGGTGGTGGCGCGCCGTCCCGGGCATCGGCCAGCACAAGGCCGCCCGTCTGGTCGAGTGGCTGCGAGCGCACGCGCCGCTGCTGCAGTTGAGCGTGGGCGACTACGCCGTGATCCCGCGAAGCCAATTGCCGGCCGAGGTCCTTCAGAGTCTGGTTCCCCCCGCCACCGCGCTGCGGCCGCTGGAGAAGTTCGTGATGCCGGCGCACCTTGTGGGTAACCACGGCAACAATCGTGAAGTGAGTGGTTGCTCTTCAACGGACTCCCAAACCGATGCGCAGGCCGTCCAGGCCTGGATCGCAGCCAAGGGCGACCCAGACGCACCAGCGAGCACGCTCACCTCTACGCAGCGCAGCTACCGCAAGGAGGGTGAGCGCCTGCTTCTATGGGCCGTGCTTGAGCGCGGCAAGGCGCTCGGGGCGGTAGACACCCAGGACCTGATGGACTACCTCGCGTTTGTCCAGGCGCCGCCCGCCCATTGGTGTGGGCCCCGCGCCAACCCGCGCTGGTCCCCGGAATGGCGACCGCTGGAAGGCCCGCTCTCGCCCGTGGCGGTGCGCCAGGCCAAGGTGATCGTGCACGGCCTGTTCGCCTACCTGGTGCACCAGCGCTACCTGAAAACCAATCCGTGTCGCGCATTGATGGCGGAGGCGCAAGCGCAGGACGTCACCGGCGTCACGGCTTGATGCGTCTGCGCTGATCCTCCGGCGGCACGGCCACCCGCTCAGACTCAGTGCAGCACGTATGCGATGAGGGCCACGAGGGACGCTGCTCCCGCAATCGCCGTTATCCAACGCCGTAGGCGGCGAACGCGGCGTCGACTTTGCCAGCTTGGCCAGTCGTCAGTGCCGATCAGACTGATTGGCACGCCTGTTTCTCCAGAACTGTGAGAACCTTGAACCATATCTGCATGTTGCCACATGGCGCTCGAGCGTATCCGCGCAGACCCCGCGCCCCGACCGTCGGGTCCCCTCGTCGCGGTTTTCGGGCCTCGGTCAATCATCCTTGACCGTGGGTTTGGCAAGAATCCATGTCCGCGGAGCCGCCACTTTGGGCATCGCAACGCAAAGCGCCCGTGTCCCTCCCGGCCTGAAGTGCGGTCGAACCTCAGCGTCAGTGGCAACCTCGGAGTACCCCGGCTTCAGCCAGGAACCAGCTGGTCATCATCGGCAAGCGTGGTGCGTCGAAAGTGAACCTCCTTGGCGTTGCGCGCCTGCCGGCCATGCGGCGCTGCGAGGCCTGTATTCATCGGATGGATTCGTCGACAAGGGATCTGGAGACATCCCCCTCGATCGCAGCCCGAACCAGTGCCGCCTCGTAGGTTGCGAAGCCCGCCGTAGGTTCGCCGGCGCGCCGATGGAAGTAACACTCCCCGCCGCGCGAATCCAGTCGCTGGTGCGCGTCCCGCGACATCCGTCCCGACACGGCGCGACAGCATCCCCATATCGTTTGTCGGATCGTGGAAGACTCCCAAGCATCACGGCCTTGTCGCACGACCCGATGCTCAATGAAGTGGGCGCAAACTTATTAAACGCCGGTACGTTATCGACACTACTTTCTTGAAAGGGCCGTCCCGCTTGGAGCAGTCGTGCCGCAAGATGCTACTTTTATCGCAGGCGGGGCCAAGACTTCGGGGCTAGCAGTGAGCAATCCCCACGCGCGATCGGGACCAGTCGAAGAGAATGTGTCCAAAAGAAACTCGTCGCCCTTGTGAAAAAGCAGTCAATCCGCCAACAACAGCGATCCCGGCGACTTCAAGTCCGACATTCCAAGAAAGCCAGCAAACGGCCCTATCGCGCACGGCCGAAGATCGGCTCTCGCGGAAGCGCCTCGAGGACGGTGTCGGTGCCCGCGCCGGCGCACCTGCGCTACTACGCTCACCGTGATGTGCGGAAAACGACGGAGCGGTTCCTCTTGGACGTCGACCGGTTCCTTCGTCGAGGCTTTGAGGTAACTCTGGACTTCAGCAAGACCACGATCTTGTATCCGTGTGGCCTCCTCGTGCTCATGGGATGGGTTGACGAGTGGGTGAAGAAGTACCGTGGGCGTGTGCGTGCGGCCTACCCCGAAACCGATCTGGTCGAGCAAATGCTCCAGCACGTCGATGTCCTACCGAAACTCGGTCTGCCAAAGAGATGCGAGGTGTCTCACAATGATGTCGTACGGTGGCATTACTTCAGCGGTAGAAACGTGGACCCCACACCCATCGAGCCGTTCATGGAGGAATTGCAGACATTGATGGGCGAGGAAAAGCAACTGGGACTGGGTAACTGCGTCACCGAGGCAATGGTCAATGTCCGGCACCATGCGTACGATTCAGAAGGCGGGCCTTGGTGGATTTTCGCGACGGTGTCGGCCGGGCGGCTTTTTATGGCAATGTACGACCGGGGAGCATCCATACCGGGTACGCTCCTTGAAAAGCCGGAGGTCCTGGACTATCTGACTGGCAGAATGTGGGCCATTGGCCGAGGCGACGGAAAGCTCATCGCGGCAGCTTGCGGGGGGCGGACGAGTACCCTACTTGACTGGAGAGGCAAGGGCTTGCCGGAAATGCTGGAGTTCACCCGTACGCTGACGAACAGCGAGTTGGGGATCTTCAGCCGTAAAGGATTCTTTCGTTTTGACGGGGCAGAAACCGTTGGCCGACTAAAAACACCAATTACCGGCACACTATTGATATGGATGCTTACTTTGCCACCAAAGGGCACGACATGACCAAGGTGCTGAATGTCGCTTCGGACTTCTCGAGGTCTCCCTCGGGTCGGTACGTCTCGGATGGTCCATATTCGGGCGAGCGCTTTCGCGAGGAACTGCTGTTTCCTGCTCTGCAGGCGGACCACGTCGAGGTCGTACTCGATGGGGTGCTGACGCTTGGATCCTCATTTTTGGAGGAAGCCTTCGGTGGGTTGGTGCGTGAGCACGGCCTGAACCCGAAAGAGCTGCGCGGTCGTTTGAAGATTCGATCGCGTCTGCACACCTATGTGCAGAAGGCCTGGACTTACATGGAGTCGGCACGACCACGAGTCGTGTGACCTTGCAACCTCGCGTCGAGAAATTTTCTTCTGATCTTGCTTTCCGCGGTTACTGATTTTCTGACCACGCACAAAGATGCACTGATCGCGGTTACGTGGATCATTGCGGGTGCCAACTGGATCATTACCAACAGGCAAGCCAATCGGCGTGAAGTTCGAAAGGAAACGCGGGGGGAAATCGACGCACTGATCAAGGCGTTGACCGAACTCCTTGGCAAGTGTCGGGTGTACTACCAGCACCCGGCGACTGATGCGCAAGATAAGACGAGGTCCGCGGAGATCGCTTTTGAGATCAAGCGGATCTTGACGCGAACCCAGACGATGGCCGATCGGCAGCCTGGTTTTCAACTCTCCGCCGACAAAGCGTCAGACCTGTGGGAACGCATCACTGGCGATCCGTTCCAAAGCAGCGCGCGCCAAGTGGTCGCAGCAGATGGGCCTGAATTGCAGGAGATCGAGAGCGCCGCACTAGCCCTCATCGATGCGCTTGAGCAGGGCTTTTCCGAAGGCTACGCGCACGGTCCAGGTCGACGGCTGCGTGTGGCCGCCCGTCATGAGGCAGACCAGTGGCTTGGACGCTAACTGCCTTCTGTCTCAACTCCAGCGGTCACAGCCAAGTTCAACATTTTGAATAGGAAGCGCCAAACCGTATAGGACACCTGACTCGCTCGGCTTGGCCGAAATCGCAACGCCTGCAGCTCGTGCGAGAGAGACCAGAAAGCGGGTGACGCAGCTGAAGGGAGCGCGTGCTTGATGCGACACCCCTTGATCTAGCCGTCCCATGGAGGCAACTGCTCCAGCAGGAACTCATACAGGCACCTTGCGGCGCGCGGCAGCTCCCGGTCTGCGCGCTCGAGCCACATCTCAGTCGACGGCAGCGTCGGAAAGCCTTCCTCCGGCGTCAAGGTGCGAAGGTTGTCGACGGCGCTGACCGTGGCCTCCTGAAAGACGCCTACCGCCAAACCGGCCAGCGTGGAAGCCTTGAGAACCTCGACGCTCGAACTCTCCTGCACCACGACCCAGCGCACGCCCGCCTGGTTCAGCGCACCCTCGGCCCATTTGCGCAGCAAGGAGCCTTGCGGCAGGACCGCCAGGGGAACGGGTGTTCGCGCCGACCGGAATTTGAGCCACTTTTGCGGGTAGTGCCGAAGTAAAACTGAGCCAGGTGTTCAACCTACCCTGCTGCTTTTCTAAGCGGCGGGGTTCGA
>JAFECZ010000779.1 GCA_018241905.1 Pseudomonadota bacterium | reverse complement strand
CAAGCTGTTTGCGGGCTCTGGCGACGGCGCCTCGGGCTACGGCAAGCAACTGGATTCGCTGGTCGACTCCCTCACCAAGACCGGCGGCAGCCTGCAGGTCGCGTCAGACGGTGTGACCAAGACCATCAAGAAGCTCGACGAGCAGTACGACGCCATGCAAACCCGCGTGGATGCCACGGTGGAGCGCTACCGCGCGCAGTTCACCCAGCTGGACGTGGTGATGAGCAGCATGAACAGCACCTTGAGCTATTTGAAGCAGCAGTTCGAAGCGATGAGCTCCTCTTCCAGCAGCAAGTAGCAAGCCGCCCCCCCGAAAGCCCATTCGCCATGTACACGCCCCACACCCATCGAACCGGCGCCGGCGCCTACGCGCGCATCGGCATCGAGTCGCAGGCCGCCAGCGCCTCGCCGCACCAGCTGATCGTGATGCTCTTCGACGGCGCCAAGACCGCCATCGGCATGGCGCGCCACCACATGGCCAGCGGCGACGTGCAGGCCAAGGGCAACGCCATCACCAAGGCCATCAACATCGTGGACAACGGGCTGCGCGCCAGCCTGGATGCGCGGGCGGCGGGGCCGGCGGGCGAGAGCCTGGTGGCCAACCTCGCGGCGCTGTATGTCTACATCACGCAGCGCCTGCTGCACGCCAATCTGCGCAACGACGCGGCCGCACTCGACGAAGCCGAGGGCCTGCTCGAAAGCATCGCCTCGGCCTGGCGGGAGATCGGCGGCGGCGAGCGTGCATCGAACATCAACCAATAAAGCAAGGGATCTGAAGTCATGTCCGTCAACAGCGAAGTCGTGCACTGCTACGAACGGCTCGCCGACATCACCGCGCGCATGCTGGCGCTGTCGCGCCAGGAAGAATGGGGCGAGCTGCCCGCGCTCGAAACCCTGTGCTCCGCGCTGGTGCAGCGCCTGAAGGAGATCGAGAACGCCAACGAGCTGAGCAGCGAGCAGCGCGATGCGGTTCGACATGCGCTGATCAGTGTGCGCCGCGACCAGGAAGAGGTGATCCGCCTGGTCAAGCCGCAGCTGCGCCAGCTTCTTACCGGCATTGCCAGCCTGCAGGCGCAAGCCAGCCTGGGCAGGGCCTACGGAGGCTCGCATTGAGCCTGCGCCTGTCGTGACCGGGCCGCTTGCCAAGGCCGATGCGCTGCTGCTTGCGGCGGCGCGTGCGGCGCTGTCCGCGCCCAAGGCAATCGCGGGTGCGCAAGACGATGCGTTGCCGGTTTCGAGGTCACCCCGTGTCGACAATGAAATCCTGCCGCCCTCCCGCCTCGGCCTGCAACAGCAGGCAGGTGCGCACGCGCAGGCTGCACTGCCGGGCGCGGGAATGCAGGGCGGCACGGGCGGTGCCGCGCTGTCCGCCGCGGCGCGCGCCATTCTCGCGCTGGCGCCCGGCCTGCCTGCAGTGCAGGCGGATCCGGTGCGCGGCAGCGGCGCCTTGTGGCCCGCGGGCCTGCGCGCGCCGGATGCGGTTGTGCTCGCATCGGCCTTGTCTGGGCAAGTGTCGGAGTCGGGGCTTTTCTACGAGTCGCACCTGGCCGAGTTCGCCGGTGCAAGGCGCAGCCTGGCGCAGATGCAGCGCGAGCCGCAAGCGGGGCTTGCATCGGATTCGCCTG
>JAFECZ010000778.1 GCA_018241905.1 Pseudomonadota bacterium | reverse complement strand
TGGGCGCGCGCGGACAGCTCGTCCACTTGCACCAGCGGGTCTTCGAACACGCCGGGAAAGCTCAGCGTGCCGCGCGCCATGCCGACGGTGGCCGAGCCGCCCCCCTGGTTCGCATCGAAATCGACGGTGGCGCCCGTGAGGCCCGGCCGCCCCGGGTGGTCGGGCTGCTCGGCCGGCTCGGGCGCGACCGTCAGGCCGCTGATCCGGCCGCGCGCCTGGTAGCGGCGCGGCGCCTCGAGCGAGCCGTCCCATTCGGCGTCGATCCGCTCCACAAGACCCTGCGGCGCACGCCGGGCAAGCCCTTCATGCAGCTTTTCGCCCAAAGGCAGGCGATTGGCGATCTGGGCGAGCATGGCCAGGTCCAGCCGGTCGGCCCTGATGGCGCCGCGCTCGGTGCCGCGGCCGGTGGCCGGCGTGTGCGACAGCCACAGGTTGCCGCCGGGCCAGCGCACGCCGTCGTGGGTTTCGAACTCCAGGTTGGTGGTGGTGACTTCGACGGTGCGCGAGTCGAAGTCCTGGCGCACTGCCAGGCGCCCGCGCACCGAGCGCAGCATCAGCGGCTGCAGCTTCTCCCCCAAGGTGACGTCGACGCTGTTCAGGCCCATGTCCAGCGCCATGCCCACGAGCTGCCCCTGGCGCACGTCGCCCCAGGCGCGCAGCGCGCCGCTGCCTTCGCGCACCCGGGCATCGAGCGAGACATAGCGGCCGATGCGGCTGATGTCGATGCGCGGCAGGTCGGCGTAGACCTGCCCGTCCCATTCGTGCCAGTCGCCGCTGCGCGTGGAAAGCAGCGGTTGGCGGAAGTCGCCGCGCAGCGTCAGGCGCTCGCCCCAGCCTTCGGGCGGCGTCGCGTCCAGGCCCAGCGAATGGCGGCGGGCGCTGTTGCGCGCAAAGAGGTTGACGTCGGTGAGCAGGAGCGGCGGCACGCCGCGGCGCTCGTCGGTCCAGCGTACCGTGCCGCCTTCGATGGCGATCTCGCGTTGCGAAAAGACCCAGTCGGCCGAACGGGGCTGGCCGGCGGTCTCCGTGAGCATCGACAAGCCCGCCACGTGCAGCTTGCCCATCGCGTCCAGCCGCACGTCGAGCTCGGGCCGCTCGATGTACAGGCGCTCGAAGCTCAGGCGCCAGATCGAGCGCGGCGACACCACGGCCACCACCCGCGCCAGCTTGAGCGCCTCGCGCCCCTGCGCGTCGTGCAGCGCCACGCCCCGCAGCTCGAAGGTGGGAAAGAAAAGCCCACTAAAACCCTCGGCCTGCGCGCTGACGGAAGCTATGCGAACCTCTACCCCGATGGACCGTGAGGCCTGGGCTTCCAGCACCCCACGATATTCGCCGATTCGCGGCACAATCCAGCCGTGTAGGACCAGGACCACAAGTGCCAACAAGAGCCATGCTGCAATCAGCAGACCCAGCGCCCAGCGCGCTGTCACAGCGGTGATCTTGAGCAGATGCGAAGGGGGAGACGCTGTGACATTCATTGAGGACCGCGCTGTGCTTGGAATTATGACTGGCAGTGCTTCCACCGGTTCCGCCGCATCGGCGGATTCATCAGCCCGCAAGACGCCACCGGCCCTGTCGTCCTATTCCCGCTTCGTGCAGCGGCTTCGCCGGCGCTATGCGGACGAGCT
>JAFECZ010000777.1 GCA_018241905.1 Pseudomonadota bacterium | reverse complement strand
CGCCTCGGCGGCAACGTAGTCGTTCAGCGGCCGGAATCCAGGCGACGAGGGGTGCCCAGTCATGGCACCGTGGCGTCTTCGCCGCCATGCAAGCACCCTGACCACATGGGTTCTCCGTCGCGACGGTGAGCCGTTCGGAAGCGCTGAGGTCCGCTTTCAAAATCGATCCTGAGCTGCCAATTCCAAGCCCAGTGTTTTGGCGATGGAACGCAGCGTTCCAGGGCTCTTCTTCCTCCCTTGCAGATAACTGCATATCTTTGGTCAAGGGAGGGTATTCAAAGCTTAGCGCTCAGTTGTGCACGAGAAGTCCCAGAGGGCTTCCGCATGCGGCGGCTTGGGCCTGCTTCTCTAAAGGATGACCATGGATTTCAGGAGATCGGGTTTGATCGGTAGGTTGGTGGTGACAGCCTCACTGGCGCTCAGCGCGGGCGTCAGTCAAGCGGCGGATCCGCCGAAAATTGTTTTCCTCTACAGCGCACCCGTGGGCGATGCCGGGTGGGGATTTGCTCACGAAAAGGCAAGGCGAGAAGTTCAAGCCAAATTCGGCTCCAGAATTCAGACCAGCTTCATCGATTCGGTGGCCGACGGGCCAGATTCCGAACGAGTCATGCGCGAAAGCATCTCGCAAGGCGCGCAGATGATCGTCGGGACAAGCTTCGGCTACATGGATCCGATGCTTCGCGTATCCAAGGACAACACGACCGTAAAGTTCGAGCATGCCTCCGGCTACAAAACAGCGCCAAACATGCGCATATTCAATAGTCGCATCTACGAGGGCTACTACCTCGCCGGTGTGGTTGCAGGAGCCATGTCAAAAACGAACACCATTGGATTTGTCGGCGCAGTGCCGATTCCAGAAGTCATTCGCAACCTCAACAGCTTCTCGCTGGGAGCGCAATCCGTCAATCCCAAGGTCGTGACCAAGGTGGTCTGGACCAACGAGTGGTTCAATCCGCCCAAAGAAACGGATGCGGCCAATACTCTGATAAATGGCAGCGCGGATGTGCTGATGCAGAATACCGCATCGCCCGCCGTGCTTCAGACTGCCCAACAACGCGGTAAGCGCGCATTTGGTGTCTACTCGGACATGACTGCCTACGCGCCCAAAGCGAGTCTTGGATCGGCTGTTATCAACTGGACACCGTATTACACCCGCGCAATTGAGGAACTCTTGAGTGGGACCTGGACAACCGGCTCCAGCCTTTGGGGCGTGAAGCAAGGAAGTGTGGACCTGGTTGCTGTGCCAGACGACGTGCCGGCCTCAGTCAAAGCCAAACTGGAAGACATCAAGGCTGGGATCCGAAATGGCACGTTCGCCATCTGGCGCGGTCCCATCAAGGATCAAAGCGGTAAGGATGTCCTGACTGACAAGGTCGAGGCAACCGATGACTTCTTGAATCAGATGAACTTCCTTGTGAAGGGTGTTGAAGGACGTCTCCCCGGAACCTGACCGACGGCTCCTGCTTGTGCACCTCTGGCGGCGAGAAGCACCCGTTCGTGTCCCGCCGCTTCCACCCGGATGTAGGGCGTCGGCATTCTTTCGCCTTGGCATCGACAATGCGTGCCGCTCCCCAGGTGTCACCTTCCGGCGTATTGGAGCCACCGATTTCCGGCATATAGGAGCCGGCC
>JAFECZ010000776.1 GCA_018241905.1 Pseudomonadota bacterium | reverse complement strand
CGGCCATCGTGGCCCTGCTGGCGGGCCAGGTGGATGCATTGGCGACCGGGCCATCGACGGTGGCGCAGCAGATCAAGGCCGGGCGGCTGCGGGCCTTGGCGCACTGGGGCGACCAGCCACTGGCCTCGCTGCCCGACGTGCCCAGCCTCACGCAGCTGGGCTACCCGGTGAAGTTTGCGCAGTGGTCGGGCCTGTTCGTGCCGGCCGCCACGCCCGACGACGTGGTGCAGCGGCTGCGCGCCGCGGCGGCCAAGGCGGCCGTCGACCCGATGGTGGTGCAGGTCATCGAGAAGGCCGGCAGCCCCATCGCCTACCTCGATGCGCCCGATTTCCAGGCCTATTGGGACCAGGACGCACTCACCATGACAGGTGCCGTCAAGCGAATCGGCAAAGTCGAGTAATCGGCTGACAGACAACAAAAAAGGCAGCGTTTAGCTGCCTTTCTTATTTACCGCCATCGGCTGCCCGCAATGCTGCGTGCAGTCCTCAACTTTAATTCCAGATGCAACATCTTCGGAAATAGTTTTCCTCTCAATCCAGTTAATTTTCTATAGATTATGAGAATCGCCTTTCGCTTGTGGCGAGGGGTGTCGCCTCGCTGGTACAGACCGTGTTTTCCCGAGGGGGCAGCAGGGTTTTTCGAGGGCCGCTGCACAGCTGTTCACGATCTATCGATATTCCTGTCATCTCGTGCAAATGTTGTTGCGTTCAGTGGGAACTTATGCGCTCCAACCGCGTTCTTAATTCGAAAAAGCAATTCCCTGATTTGGTTTTGTTGATTACGATGCAGAGCAGGATTGGGCCTTAATGAGGGATTTCCGAAGGGCATGCAAACGTCGCTGAGCACATTTCTTGCGGATGCATCGGCAGCGTGCGGCACGGATGTCCCGGCAGCGCCCACCCTTGAACCGTCGTTGGAGGTGTGAACATGGATGTCATCAGCAACTTCGCGGCCCGTTACGAGCGGACTCGGGAAGAAGTTCTTTCACTCCAGGAGTACCTGGAAGTCTGCAAGCGAGACCCCAGCGCCTACGCGACTGCGGCCGAGCGAATGCTGCAGGCTATCGGCGAGCCCGAGCTGGTCGATACGCGCAACGACCCTCGTCTCTCGCGCATCTTCTCGAACAAGGTCATCAAGCTCTACCCGGCGTTCAAGGAGTTCTATGGCATGGAGGACGCCATCGAGCAGGTGGTGTCCTACTTCCGCCACGCGGCGCAGGGTCTGGAAGAAAAGAAGCAGATCCTCTATCTGCTGGGCCCCGTGGGCGGCGGCAAGAGCTCCATCGCCGAGCGGCTCAAGCAGCTCATGGAGCACGTGCCCTTCTATTCGCTCAAGGATTCGCCGGTGAACGAGTCCCCCCTGGGCCTGTTCAACTCCGACGAGGACGGCGAGATCCTCGAGAAGGAATACGGCATTCCGCGCCGCTACCTGCAGCGCATCCTCTCGCCGTGGGCCGTCAAGCGGCTGGAGGAATACGGCGGCGACATCCGCCAGTTCCAGATCGTCAAGCGCTATCCCTCGGTGCTGCGGCAGGTGGCGGTGGCCAAGACCGAGCCGGGTGACGAGAACAACCAGGACATTTCGTCCCTGGTCGGCAAGATCGACATCCGCAAGCTCGAAACCTTCGCGCA
>JAFECZ010000775.1 GCA_018241905.1 Pseudomonadota bacterium | reverse complement strand
GAGAAGGAATCCGCCTTGCGGCCCTGCTCCACAGCCTGGCTCAGGCGGCTGGAGAAGTCGAAGTCGCGCGCCTTGTAGTTGGGCGTGTCGGCGTGGGCGATGTTGGCCGCCAGCACCTCCTGGCGCTGCACCCGCAGGTTGAGCGCCTCGCGTTGAAAGCCCAGCGCCGCATCCAGCTTGTCGATCATGAAAGCTCCATCCTTTTGACGACGCCATGCCCGGCTGGGGCTGGCGACAGATGGAAAGCAAGTCTATGCACGAGCCGCGTTCGCAATGGGCCGAACAGCGGGGGGTTTGGCCTGCACTTCATCACTTTTGCGGCGGCGGTGCCTTCCTAGAATGACCGCACCGACCCCTGGCACCCATGCACCAAGACACGCTTCGCACCCCCATTCGCCGCCTGGCGCTCGCCATGGCCGCCGCGTCGGCCCTGGCCGGCATCGGCACGGCCCTGGCTGCCCCGCCCGGCGAGCCGCTGCCCGAGGCCAGCCGCCTGGCCGTCGAACGCCTGGTGCAGACCCAGTCCAAGGGGCTGCCGGGCGAGATCTCGCTGCAGCTGCAGGGCAGCCACAACCTGCCCCCGTGCGACGCGCCCGAGGCCTTCCTGGCGCCCGGCACCGAGCTGCGCGGGCGCATTTCCATCGGCCTGCGCTGCGTGTCGCCGGCACCCTGGAAGCGCTTCGTGCAGGCCTACATCGGGGTGCGCGGGCGCTATTACGTGGCCGCCCAGCCCATCGAGGCCGGCCAGCCCCTGGGCGTGGCCGACATCGGCGAGCGCAGTGGCGACCTGGCCGCCCTGCCCCGCTCGGTGGTCACCGACCCCTCGGCCCTGCATGGCGTGGTGGCGGCCAACCGCATTGCAGCCGGCGCGCCGCTGCGCAAGGAACTGCTGCGCGGCACGGTGGTCATCCAGCAGGGCCAGACCGTGAAGGTGGTGGCGCAAGGCGCTGGCTATTCGGTGAGCACCGAGGGCCGCGCCATGACCCGTGCCGCGGTGGGCGCCACCGTGCAGGCCAAGACGCGCGACGGCCGCCTGGTCAGCGGCGTGGCCGACGAAGAGGGGCAGATCCGGCTGGCCCAGTAGTCCATTGCCTCTAAACATTTGCTCGTGGCTGCCGATAAAGAGGTCAGCCCACTGAGGAAACATCTTGAAAATCGATCCACCTGCCCCGCCGGCCGCCCCCTTCACCCGCCCGACCAAGGGCGGCAGTGCCGCCACGGCCCCCACCGACGCCGCCTCGCCGCAAAAGGAGGCCCCGGCCTCCGGCCAGGTCCGCCTGCTGCCCAGCGTGTCCGGCGGCAACGACTTCGACGCAGCCCGCGTGGCCGCCATCCGGGAAGACATCCGGGCCGGCCGCTACCAGGTCAATCCCGAGCGCATTGCCGACGGCCTGATCGACAGCGTGCGCGACCTGCTGGGCGGGAAGAAATCATGAGCGCCGCGCCATGCCGCCCCATGCAGGCTCGCGCCACGGCGCAAGGCGCGGAGGTACGCCAATGAGCGCACTGCTGACTCAACTTCGGGCGGAAAGCGCCGCCATCGAGCAGTTCATTGCCGTGCTGGGCCAGGAAGAGCAAGCCATGCTGGGCGTGCGCTTTTCCGAACTGCCCGCCATCACCAGCCGCAAGGCCGAGATGCAAAAG
>JAFECZ010000774.1 GCA_018241905.1 Pseudomonadota bacterium | reverse complement strand
AGCGGCTCCACCCCCGGCAGCAAGGCATGGCCCCAGCGCGGCGCGGGCTGCGCCAGCGCCTCGAGCCTGCGCATCAGCGCGAAGTAGTCGAAGGCCCAGGGCGACGCTGCTCGCTCGCGCAGGTAGTCGGCCACGCGTGCGCGCGGCCCTGCCGAGGCTGGCGGCTCCTGCGCGGCGGCGTCCTGCACCGCCTGCTGCACGGCTACAGGATCGGGCGTGTCCCGCACAGCGGCCTCCAGCGCATGACTTCGCCGCGTCCGGCGATGGTGACCACGGTCTCGACGAAGTGATTCACTTCCACATGCCGCGCCAGGTAGCGGGCCAACACTGCGCCGAACAGGAAGGCACTGTGGCCATGGAATGCGCTGCGCTCCAGCTCCAGCGTCACCTCCAGGCCGCGGCCGAATGCAATGGGGCCGGCCAGGGGCAAGCGCCGCGTGACCGGCTTGCTGCGCACCGACAACAGGCCTCGCACCTGCGCCTGCCGCACCTCGTCGCCGTGCATGGCGTAGAGCGTGAGCATTTCGCGCAATGCGGCCGCGCCTTGCTGTGCATTGCTGTCGGCCAGCGAGAGGTAGTTGAGCGCAAGGTGGTCCACCACCCGCCACCCCAGCCCCTGGCTCACCACCGGCGACACCGGCCGCGAAGGCCCGCGCACCATGCGCACCTTCTGCACCGGCGCGGAGTCGACGCAATCGAAGTCGCTGGCCTGGCCCGTCGGCATCAGCAAGGGCAGGTCGCGGTTGGTCACCAGCGCGGTCACCGCCAGTTGCCGCAGCGACGCCGGATACGGCGCGTCCCGCGGATCGACGATCTGCATGTACAGCTCCGAGCCGATGTGGCTGCTGCGGTGCCCCTCGGCCTTCTGCCGCTGCGACTGCATGCGCGGCTCGCGGCTTGTGGTGTAGTAGGCCGGGTGCCCGTGGCGGCTGCCGTGGAAGGCGGCGTAGAAGGGCAGGAAGACCTGCTCCGACACGTCGCTCTCGCCCGGGCTGCCGTGGCCCACGACCTCGGTGACGGTGTGCACCTCGAAATCCTGCGGGCGCGTGCGGTCGGCCAGCAGGTGGAACTGGTTGACGCCCTCGCTCACCGCCACGCGGTCGAGCCGCTTTGAAAACAGGTTGATCGCCGGCACGCAGTGCAGCTGCACGTTGTCGGCACTCACCAGCTTCTCGAGCGCGGCATCGCCGCGCGAGAACAGCACCACGATCTCCACGTCGGGCACGTTCATGCCGGCCAGCAACTTCTGCAGATCGCAGATGCGCACGAACTGGAAACGCTGCGCGAACGCAAAGTATTCCTGCACCAGCCGGTGGCCCGAAAAGCCGGTGGCAGTCACCGGCAACAGCGCCTCGTCGTCCTCGAAACCCATGGGCTGCACGCTATCGCCCGGCAGTTGGCGGATGGCTGCGGCGCCCGCAGCCGTCGCCTGGCCGTTGGCGCCCAGCGGCTGCACCAGCACGCCCAGCGGCCTGGCCAGCAGGCATTCGTGCAGCTGCCAGGCCACGTCGTCGGCGCCGCCCAGGTGAAGCACCAGTTCATCCAGCGGCAGTTGGCTGAAGTTGAGCCCGGCGCCCGCGTGCAGCGCGATGCGCAGCCCGCCGCGGATGTCGCGCGATTGCGCATGCTGGTTCAGCGGCAGGTCCGGC
>JAFECZ010000773.1 GCA_018241905.1 Pseudomonadota bacterium | reverse complement strand
CGATGAGCTTGCGCTGGCGCTCGCGATAGGCCAGGTGCTGCGCGTCGAAGCCGTCGATGATCCCGAGCACATGCTGTGCGCCCTGGGCGACTTCGTTCGCCTCGTAGTACCAGCCAAGGTCGGCACAGAGCGATGCGTTGTGCACCAGCGGAAAGCCTTGCCAGGCCACGTCCAGGTAGAAGTAATTGAGCGGGTTTTCCAACTGGTGCGACACCATGATGTCGGTGTGCTCGGCAAGAAAGGTGGGCGTGTCGTGCCGGCCGAGAAACACCGCCTTGTGTTCCCGCACGATATCCAACTCGTTCATCAGCGTGATGAACTCCGGGCTTTGCCTGGCGATGCGCTCGGCATTGGTGACCTGCAGCAAGGCGATGGCTTCAGGCCGCGCGCGATAGGCCAGCTCGGCGATCAGCACCGGGTAGAAGCAGAACTTGGTGACGTTGATGTTGGGCTCCATCACCGATAAGCGTCGCTGGCCGCCGCGGGGCCGATAGCGTCCACCGTCCGGCAGGTGCGCCGCACGCTGCTCCAGGAACACGGGGCTCCAGACGAAGGGCACGGGCCGTGCCTGCTGGTGCCGCAGCACCTCGAAATAGGGGCGGCTGATTCGCTCCACCTGCGGAACCATCCAGATGTCGTCATAGCGCCGGTTGACGAACAGGTTTTCGCCCCAGAGCCTTCGGTCGAACAACACAGACTCCATCGCACTGACGTACTCGAAGCCGCAGCAGTACGACACCACGCGGGCGCCGCGCTGCTTGAGGTAATCCGTCTGCGCGGCATCGATCTGTCCGCCCAGTTCGATCAGCACGTCCACCCGGTCCTTGGCGCCCTCCCAGTGGGTCGTGGGCCAGCGCTGCAAGTCCCAGGGCAATGCCGGGCCGACGGGCACCGCAGTCGTGTTGACCAACAGCACTTCGCGAACCTGCGGACAGTTGCGCAATGCCATCGAGAGATAGACGGCGTTTTGCTTGATGCCGTTGTTCCATAGGGTCTCGGCCTCGCATTGGAGGCCGATCGTGATGCCAATTCGCATGGGTTTTTGCTCAATTTATTTGTGACGCTAATTAACTTTTCTATTTAATTGATTTGTTTCTCAATTTAAAAAATCACGATCCAACGGTTGCAAATTTAATTCGATTTTTATTCAAACGATACATACACTCCGTCTCGCTGGGCCAATAGGCGGATCAGCAAATTAAACCAATTCAGGGACGGAAATGAATAAGACATATCGTTCGGTCTTCTGCCGCAAGACCGGGACATGCGTTGCCGTGTCCGAAATAGCAGGTGCTACCCGTGGCAGGTCGGGCGTCCGGGTCGGCGCGGTGGCCCTGGCAGCCGCTGCCCTGTGCTCCGGCCTGGGCTGGCGCGAGGCCGACGCCGCGAGCTTCTATTGGCAAGGCGGAGACAACCGGAGCGATTCGGGGGCTGGCAATTACGGGAGTTCCAGCAACCTGTCGATGTCCATTTCTGGAGACAACAACGACAACTGCGGCACCGTCGCGGTCGACGGACGGACCAATATTGCGGGCTCCATCGGCACCAGCGTGGCGGGTGTGCCCACTCTCACGCCGGTACAGCTTTACAACAGCATCCTGGGCAATGTGAGCGGCTCGGGCATCAACCGCGAAAACAACACCGTCTGGAA
>JAFECZ010000772.1 GCA_018241905.1 Pseudomonadota bacterium | reverse complement strand
CCAGCAGATGCGTAGGGCGCCCGGTCTTTTCGCGGGCCTGCTCGAGTACTTCGCCCTGGTCCAGCCTGGAAAGTGCGAAGTACGACTCAGGCACGAACGGCTTCTTCGCCGATGGCCTTGGCCATCCAGGATGGCAGCGTGGCGCGGGCCGACATTAGGGTTTGCCATTCGGAAGCGGGCAACGTGCGATGCAGGGCCGCGATCGATCTGGCCGCATGGTCCGGGCCCATCCAGGCCAAGGCGCGCACGGCTGCTCCCGCCGGGCCGGCGCCCAGGGCAAGCATCCAGCGCGGCGCATGCCTGACCGTCACATTCGACCTGCCGAGTTGGAGCTTGCGGGTGCGGCCCGAGGTCAGATAGACCTCCCGGACGGGGACTTGCTGCGTGAGCCCCAGCGCGTTGGCTGCGTTGGCCCCATGCGGCGTCACGACTTCTCCGCTCTGTGCCGCCAGTGACTGCACCACCTTGTCGGGAGACGGGGCGCGTGTTCCGAAGCGGTTGGTCACAGGCATCACGTAGGTGCCGCGCGCTGCTCGCAGCAGCTTGCCGACCTTGGCGAGCCGGGACAGCGCCTGATCGACGGCGGCGCGGCTTCCGAGATGCAGGAACTCCTTGGGCGACAGCACGCCGCCCTCGGGGAGGGACTGGGCATGCGAGAGGATCGATGCGGGAAGAGTGCTCACGATGTCAGAAGTATATCAATGTTTCTGACATTTCATCTGCGCTTGAATCGGAGCGCGAACGAGCGCCTACAAATGCCGCGTCTCGGCAGGCGCATTCCACCAGGCGTTGTCGCGCCCGTCCGAATAGCGCACCGGCGCGTCGATGAGCTCCTGCGGGTTCACGTCGTCCAGCGTGCCCAGTTGCACCGACACATAGGCGCCGCCGATCTGCTCGATGTAGCCGCGGCCGAAGGGGCGCACGCCGCAGTGCTTGCAGAAGAGGTGGTGGCAACTGGCCGTGCCGAACTGGTAGTCGCTCAAGGCGTCTTCGCCCGCCAGCAGCCGGAAGTCCTCGGGCTTGACGGTGGCGCCCCAGTTGCGGGTCTTGGTGCAGATGCTGCAGTTGCACTTGCCGGTGCCTGCCGCCAGGTCGATGTCGGCTTCGTAGCGGACGGCGCCGCAGTGGCAGCTGCCGTGGTAGGTCTTCTTCATGGCCGGAACTCCTTTTTCTGGGAAATGGAAGATGCCCGTTTCAATGGCAGCATCTTCGGTCCGGCCTCCTGACAACGCCCTGTCAGGAGCCTGGCATGAAGTGCATCGGCTGGGCCGGGCCGTTGCCGACCACCATCGCCGCCGTCAGCCGGGCTGCCACCAGGGCGGCGTGCACGTCGTCGTCGGTGTCGCCGATCTTCACCCGCATCAGCGGCCCGACGCGGGCCCAGATGGCCCAGTGGCCGCTCATGCCGTCGGTGCGTTCGGAGACCACGTCGACGGACTGGATGTCCTTGAAGCGCGCCAGCACCCGGCCGTTGCGCGACAGGGTTCGGCGCCGGTGGTCCGCCACGAAGGTGCCGCGGCGCGAATCGACGGCCAGGTGCAGCGGATCGTCCATGGCGATGCGCAGAGGCCGCACCAACTGGGGCAGGCGGCCCGTCCGCCAGGAGATGAGGACCAGGGCGTTGAGAAGCCGGGGCATGGCCGGCGCTTCAACCCATCGCCA
>JAFECZ010000771.1 GCA_018241905.1 Pseudomonadota bacterium | reverse complement strand
TGGCGTTACACGCCCGAAGGGCGTGAAAAGCCGGGGGGCTCACACAACCGCCGACTGCCAACCCGCGATCAGGGCGTGCAGCGACGAGGCGTCGGTGCTGGTCTTGATCTGCTCGCGCAAGTTGGCGTCGGACAGCAGTTCGGCGATCTCCGAGAGGATTTCCAGGTGTTTCTGGGTCGCGGCTTCGGGTACCAGGAGGAAGATCAACAACACCACCGGCTGCTCGTCCGGCGCATCGAAGCCGATCGGGTGGGCCAGCTGGAAGACCGCCGCCATGGGCGACTTCAGGCCCTTGATTCGCCCGTGTGGAATGGCAACCCCATGGCCGAGGCCCGTGGAGCCCAGCCGTTCTCGGGCAAACAGGCTGTCGGTGATAAGCGCACGGCCCAGGCCGTGGAGGTTCTCGAACAGCAGGCCAGCCTCTTCGAAGGCGCGCTTCTTGCTGGTTGCATCGACGCTCACGAGAACTTGAGCGGGCGGCAGGATGGACGCGAGGCGATTCATGGTGGGGAGAGAGCGGGCCGATTATGCACCCACCCCATAAAAAGCAAAGAGCCGCCCGAAGGCGGCCCGCAAGAGGATTTGCCCTTGTGCGTTGACTACATCACGTTACATGACACGCTTTGGCGCTGCATGGTGATGATCCTGGAGGCGATCCTTGTGGCGCACCACCTGGCGATCGAGCTTGTCGACCAGTTCATCGACCGCAGCGTAGAGATCAGCATGGCTCGACTCGGCGAACATGTCGTTGCCCTTGACGTGGATGTTGCATTCGGCCCGTTGGCGCCTTTCCTTTTCCTTCTGCTTTTCCACCGTCAGGATCACCTTGACGTCGACCACCTGGTCGAAGTGCCGCGTGATACGGTCCAGCTTGCTGGTGACGTAGTTGCGCAGCGCGGGAGTAACGTCGAGATGATGACCGCTGATCGTCAGATTCATGAGTGACCTCCTTGGGAATTGACGGTTGGTGAAATGACACCGCCGGAAACCGGTGGCATCGACGTGAAAGCGGGGGGTTGAGAGGGAGAGAAATGAGAGACAGATAGCTCGGGGGTCGATTCACTATGCCCGCGCCGGATGTGAAAAGCAATGCTTGACCCCCCATTGCCCTACCCCGTATTTGTGACGCTATCTTTACTTCGCGTTTGGTGGCAGAGTCTTTGGGTTGACCGGATTGCGCCAGGAATGCAGCCTTAGCGCCAAGCCGCCCGGAGCCGGTTTCTCAAGTCGATGGCCGCCTGCGGCGCAGGCACCGCCGGGGGTCTTTCCGGTGGCGGCGGCCACACCACTTCCTCGAATGCCTTCACGTCCTGTGCGGCGATGAAGCGCGTGCGCCCGGCGTACAGGTGCCGGTCGCCATGGGCGGCCTGCTGGGTGACGTAGAAGCGCTGGGGCACCAGCAGGTGCAGGTGGTCCTTGGCGCGCGTCATGGCCACGTACAGCAACCGCCGCTCCTCCTCGATTTCCTCGTTGCTGCCGGTGGAAAGGTCGGCCGGGATGCAGCCGTCCACCACGTTGAGCACGTGCACAGAGGTCCATTCCTGGCCCTTGGCCGAATGAATGGTCGAGAGGATGAGGTAGTCGTCGTCGAGCAGCGGCGGGCCGGCGCGGTCGCTGGTGGCCTCGGGCGGATCGAGCGTGAGCTCGGTCAGGAAGCTCTCG
>JAFECZ010000770.1 GCA_018241905.1 Pseudomonadota bacterium | reverse complement strand
ATGCTGCTGGCCAATTTCCCGTGTCCCGAATCGGCAACGCAGGCGCGAACGGAGCTGGGCGGCGTGCCGTGCTTTCGCGTGCAGCCGCGCGGCGTGCGCGAGCCACGCACCTGCGTGCTTCACTTTCACGGCGGCGCGTATGTGATCGGCTCGGCGGGCAGTTCGCTGGAATACGCATCCCGCCTGGCCGAGGCGACGGATGGCGTTTGCTACACAGTGGACTACCGCCTGGCGCCGGAGCATCCCTATCCCGCGGCGATGGACGATGCGCTCAAGGCCTATCGCGGGCTGCTGGCGCAGGGAGTCCATGCGGAGTCGGTGATCCTGAGCGGAGAATCCTCCGGCGGCGGGCTGGCCATCGCGCTCGCCATGGCGATCCGCGATGCCGGGCTGCCGATGCCCGCAGGCGTGTTCGCCGCCTGCCCGGTGAGCGACCTGACGCTGTCGGGACCCAGCCTGGTGGAGCATCAGGGCCGCGCCCCGGCCGCCAACCGCGACATGCTTTCCTACCTCGCGGCCTCCTACTTCCAGAGCCACGAGCCGACGGACCCGCGGGTCTCGCCGCTGTTCGGCGACTTCGACAACCTCCCCCCGCTGCTGCTGGTCGCGGCGTCCAACGAGGTGCTGCGCGACGACGCCACGCGCCTGGCCGAGCGCGCACGGGAGGCGGATGCGGACGTGACCCTGCACCTGTTCGACGACTCGGTGCATGTCTTCCCGATCTTCAACTTCCTGCCGGAAGCAAAAGCCGCGCTGTCGCACCTGCGGGACTGGTCGCGCCGGCTCGATGCCATTGCCCAGCAACCCACCGTCAACTAAGGACCGGAAGACCACGATGCCTATCCACGCACACAAGCTCACCGCGCTGGCCGCGTCGATTCTCGGCGCTTCATGCCTGGCATGGATGCCGCAAGCGCAAGCGCAGGCGCAGACGCAGACGCAGCAGCGTTCCGGGTTCTCGCAGGACAAGGTCAAGATCGGCGTCATGACGGACATGTCCGGCGCATTCGCCGACCTGTCGGGCCAGGGCTCGGTCGAGGCCGCGAAGATGGCCATCGAAGACTTCAAGCAGGCCTACCACCCGAAGTTTCCGATCGAACTCGTATGGGCCGATCACCAGAACAAGCCCGACATCGCCTCGACCAAGGCGCGCCAGTGGTACGACACCGAAGGGGTGGACATGATCACCGACCTGATCAACTCGGGCGTGGCCATTGCCGTCTCGAAGGTCGCGCAGCAGAAGGAACGCCTGGCCATGGTGACAGGGGCAGGCACGACTCGGCTCGAGAACGAAGACTGCAACCCCTACACCATCCACTACGGCTGGGACACGCGCAGCAACGCCTCTGGCCAGGTCAAGGCACAGTTGGCAGCGGGCAACCGGAACTGGTACTTCGTTGCCGTGGACTATGCGCTCGGCAGCTCCCTTGTGGCCGAGGCCTCCGAAGCACTTGCGGCAAATGGAGGCAAGGTGCTTGGCGTGGTCAAGCATCCGCTCAACGCCGCCGATTTTTCCTCCTACATGCTGCAGGCCGATGCGGCCAAACCCCAGGTCATCGCGCTCGCCAATGCCGGCTCGGATCTGATCAACGCGATGAAGGCATCCAACGAATTCGGCCTAGGCAAGAAGTCCGCCATGGCCGGACTGGTGACCACCATCATCGA
>JAFECZ010000076.1 GCA_018241905.1 Pseudomonadota bacterium | reverse complement strand
CCGGTGGCCTTCTGCCCGCGCCCGATGGCCACCGCGCCGCCGGTGGCATCGGCCGCGTTGGCGGTCGTGCCGCCCGAGCCGATTGCCACGTTCTGGCCGGTGGCGCCGCTGACAATGCCATCGCCCATGGCCACACCCATGACACCTTGGACCGTCGCTCCGCGCCCCACCGCGACGCCGGAGGTGGCAGTGGCCGCGACGAAGGACTGGCCACCCAGGGCAATGGAGTCGCTTCCCAACGCCTGTGCGCCCTTGCTGTCGTTTACGCCGATGGCAATGGATCCCGCGCCGGACGCCACGGTGGAATTTGCCGTATCCAGAATCTTCGAGCCGCCGCCGCCTATCGAAATGGCATTGACGCCGGACGCAATGCTGCCGATACCCAGCGCCGTGCTGGCCTCGCCGCTCGCCAGCGATTCGGTGCCCAGTGCCGTCGCGAAATTGGCCCCTGCCCTGGCCTGGTTGCCGATGGCAGTCACGCCACCGAAGTTGCCGCCATTCGCAAATGAGCCGAGCACCGTGTAGCCGGCGCCGGTGGCAACGGCGGCGCAGCCGGACACCAATCCGTAGGTCCCCAACCCGCTGCCAGGCATCGGCCCATCGTCGGTCGCACCCAAGGTATTGCCAGGATTGATTCGATAAACGACCCCATTGGCCCCGCTCTGACATCTAGGGCCGATCAGGCCGGGCACTTGGTCGAGGTACACAGGCATTGCTTGACCCTGGCCCGACGTCGCCAGGATGAGGGCAGCTACCGCGCCAGACAGCGCACCCCGCCGGAAATCAGATCTGCCGCATCGTCGTTTGCCTGAATTCGCTCTGAAAAAGGCCTCCCCACTTGGCCGCTCCGAAGCAAAAGAATCCCCGCCCTTAATTCTCCCCATTTCACCTCCCCCCACTTTATTGGCTCTACTTTTCTCAGCAAGGCTTCCCGAATTCCTTGCGAGTTTTCGGTCGTCACATCTTGCTACGACCAATTAAGGAGAAGGATGAAATTTTCTATTGGTTACGCAAGCATCATTAAGCTACTAAAAAATCAGGGCAAAAATTCTTGAGATATTGCTTCCACTAAAGCACATAACCTCTTGAATTTAATAATATTTAGCGAGATCAATACATTGATAATGTAGCATATTGCTACTAAAATGTATCAATATAACAACGACAATTAATATGAATTTTTATCCCAAAAGCGAAAATAAACGATCACCGGCAGCTATTTAATATCCATAAACCGAAAACTTTAATGTTCGGCGTTTGCGCTAGAAGTCTTTTTCATTCATGCCAATGCACGCCGCATGCAGGCTGCGCCACCCCGCAGCGCAGGGCGCTTCACAATATTCAAGGGGGGAATTGAGCGTTCTCCCTGGACGCCCGGCCATGCGTCAGGGGAGCACGAATTGCGGGCTAAGCGGTCCCTGCTACCACTTGCCGTCGGTCGGGCGCTTGGGCGCGGCCGCAGCGCCAGGGCCGCGGGAGAGCAACTGGATGGCATCCCCTCGGTTGGCGCGCTTGGCAAAGTCCAGCGCGGTCATGCCCTGCTGGTTCTTCATGCCCTGGTCGGCGCCCTCGTCGATGAGCAGTTTCACCGCCTCCACGCTGCCGTAGCCGGCGGCCATCATCAGCGGCGTGGTGCCGTTGGGCGATTGCGCGTTGATGAAGGCGTACTTGTCCAGCAGTTCCTTCATGATCGAGATGTGCCCATTGGTGGCCGCGTAGTGCAGCGGCGTCCAGCCCGGCTTGTTGATGGCAGCGTCGCGCGCCAGAAGCTTGTCCACCAGGTCCTGCTGGCCCTTGAGCGCGGCCATCATCAGCGGGGTTTCGTCCTTGCTGTTGGCCGCATCGACATCCACCTTCGGCGACGCCAGCATGACGTCGATGACCCGCGGCGACGGCTCGCGCATGGCCACCAGCAAGGCGGTCTGACCGTGCTCGTCGCGCAGGTTGGGGTTCACGCCGCGCTCGATCAGGCTCTTCACGCCGCTGGGGTTGTCCGCCCGCGCGGCACGAAAGAGGTCGAGTTGGGTGTCCGCAAATGCATTGAGAGAAAATGCAAGTGCAGCAACAAGATAGGTAGATTTTTTAAGGTATTTGTTCATGCCACTTTAATGTCGTGAAACAGCGTTTCGAAGTTGCTGCTCGTCACTTGCGCGATCTGCTCGACAGGGAGTTGTCGAATCTCGGCAATCTGCCTGGCCACATAGGGCACCAGTGCAGGGCTGTTGGTCTTGCCACGGAAAGGGACCGGCGCCAGGTAGGGGCTGTCGGTCTCGATCAGCATGCGGTCCAGCGGCACGAAGGCCGCCACCTGCCGCAGGTCCTCGGCCTTCTTGAAGGTAAGGATGCCCGAGAAGGAAATATAGAAACCCAGGTCCAGCGCGGCACGCGCCACCTCGGCGGTTTCGGTGAAGCAATGGAACACCCCGCCGGCGGCCTGGCCCGCGCCCGTTTCGCCCTCCTCCTTCAGGATGGCGATGGTGTCGGCCGAGGCCTCGCGGGTGTGGATGACCAGCGGCTTGCGCGTGATCTGCGCCGCGCGGATGTGCGCGCGAAAGCGCTCGCGCTGCCACTCCAGGTCGGCAACGGTTCGGCCGCCCTTGCGCTCTTCCATCTGGTAGTAGTCGAGGCCGGTCTCGCCGATGGCCACCACCTTGGGGCGCCTGGACAGCTCGACCAGGCGCTCCACCGTGGGCTCCTCGATGTCCTCGTTGTCCGGATGCACGCCCACGCTGGCCCAGAAGTTGTCGTAACGCGCCGCCAGGGCCTGCACCGCGTCGAATTCCTCCAGCGTGGTGCAGATGCACAGCGCACGGTCCACCTGGGCCGCGGCCATGGCCGCGCGCACATCATCCATTTGCGAGGTGAATTCGGGAAAGCTCAGGTGGCAGTGGGAGTCGGTGAACATCTGGAGACAGTTGGCAGGCTGAAAACGGTGCGGGCCTCGCATGGAGGCCCGCTGCTGGGTCCTGGCAGGACGCCCGTTCGCTCAGATCGTTTGGGTGGGCCGGTCCGAGGCGATGGTTCCGCCCAGGGCGTCCTCGATTTTCGCCTTGAGCTGGCGCGACTTCTCGTCGGAGGGGAATCGGATGCCCACGCCGGGCGCCCGGTTGCCCGCGGCGCGCTCGGGGGTGATCCAGGCCACCTTGCCGGCCACGGGGTAGCGCGTGGGGTCGTCGGGCAACGTGAGCAGCACGTAGACGTCGTCGCCCAGCCGGTATTCGCGCGAAGTGGGAATGAAGATGCCGCCTTCGGCAAACAGCGGAATGTAGGCGGCGTACAGCGCGCCCTTCTCCTTGATGGCCAGTTGGATGACGCTGGGACGCGGCGTGGCGGCAGACGGTAGGGATGTGCTCATGGGCGGGATGGCTTTGCGGCCGAGTTTAGGTGGACTCTCGCCTCGCTCACAAGCGATTCGAGCATCAGGCCGGCATTGAACGGATGCTCCGCGGTCCTGGCCGCACCGGCGAGCGAACGCGACCAGGCCGAAAGACTGCGTATCGGCGGCGCGGGCGGCAGGTCCGCGGCCTCGAAGAAGCGCGGCTGCGCGCCCGCCCCCACCGCCAGCAGGTCGTGGCAGAGCTTCTGCAGCACATCGATGGCCTGCGCCGGGCTGCGCTCGGACAGGGCCGCCACCTCGCCCCGGCGTATTGCCTGCGGCAGGCGCGACCAGGCCTGCGCGGTCAACCCGCCGCGTGCCAGCCGCAGCGCGTCGTTGGGGCGGCCGCCGGCGGCGCGCAGCAGGGCCGAGGCCTCGGCTGGCGGCACGCCCTGCCCCACCAGCCACGCCTGCGCCTCGCGGGGTTCGGGCCAGGGCATGGTGTAGCCCAGGCAGCGGCTGCGGATGGTGGGCAGCAGCTGCCACGCGGCCTCGCTGGCCAGCACGAAGCGCACGTCGCCCACCGGTTCCTCGAGTGTCTTGAGCAGCGTGTTGGCGGTGACGTTGTTCATGCGCTCGGCCGGATACACCAGCACCACCTTGCCGCGTCCGCGCGCATTGGTGCGCTGGGCAAAGGCCACTGCGTCGCGCATGGCCTCCACGCGAATTTCCTTGCTGGGCTTGCGCTTCTTGTCGTCCAGGTCGGCCTGCGTCTTCTCGTCCAGCGGCCAGCCCAGCTCGAGCATGGCGACTTCGGGCATCAGCACGCACAGGTCGGCATGGGTGCGCACCTCGATGGCGTGGCAGCTCGGGCACTGGCCGCAGGCGCCGTGCGGCGTGGGGTTCTCGCAAAGCCAAGCCGCCGCGAGGGCCAGCGCCAGCTCGTACTGGCCCAGCCCCGAGGGCCCCTGCAGCAGCCAGGCATGGCCGCGCTGCTTCAGAAGGTCCTGCAGCGGTGCCGCCAGCCAGCTCGATGGATCCACTTGCGTCATGCCCCGATGCCCCGCTTCTGCAATGCCTGCGCCACCTGGGTCCAGACTTCCTCGCGCGTGCGGTTGGCGTCGATGAGCACAAAGCGCGACGGGTCCGCCGCGGCGCGCTTGGCGTAGCCCGAGGCCACGCGCCGGAAGAAATCGGCCGACTGCGCCTCGAACTTGTCGGGCGTGCGGGCGTCGGCAAGTCGTGCCGCGGCCACTTCGGGCGGCAGGTCGAACCAAAGGGTCAGGTCCGGCTGCAGCAGCTTGCCCTGTTCGGGGCGGCCTTGGGCCCATTGCTCCAGCGTGGACAGCACCCTGGCATCGAAGCCGCGGCCGCTGCCCTGGTAGGCGAAGGTGGCATCGGTGAAGCGGTCGCACAGCACCACTTCGCCCCGGGCCAGCGCGGGCTCGATCACCTGCACGATGTGGTCGCGCCGCGCGGCGAACACCAGCAGCGACTCGGTGAGCGGGTCCATGGGCTGCTTCAGGATCATCTCGCGCAGCTGTTCGGCCAGCGGCGTGCCGCCCGGCTCGCGGGTGCGCGTGACCACGCGGCCCTGGGCGCGCAACAGCGCTTCGATGGCGTCGAGGTGGCTGGACTTGCCGGCACCGTCGATGCCTTCCAGGCTCAGGAACAGGGCACTCATTTGTTGCCTCTTTGATAGCGGTTGACCGCCCGGTTGTGCTCGTCGAGCGAACTGGAGAACTGGCTGCTGCCGTCTCCGCGCGACACGAAATACAGCGACTTGCTCTGCGCCGGCTGCACCGCGGCCAGTAGCGCCGCCTTGCCCGGCATGGCGATGGGCGTGGGCGGCAGGCCGCCGCGGGTGTAGGTGTTCCAGGGCGTGTCGGTCTGCAGGTCTTTCTTGCGCAGGTTGCCGTCGAAGCCGGCGCCCAGGCCGTAGATGACGGTCGGGTCGGTCTGCAGCGGCATGCCCACGCGCAGGCGGTTGATGAAGACGGCGGAGATTTCGGGCCGGTCGGCCGGCTTGCCTGTCTCCTTTTCGACAATGCTCGCCAAGATCAGCGCGTCGTCGGCCGTCTTGAGCGGCAAATTGGGCGCGCGGGCGGCCCAGGCGGCATCCAGGTGGCGGTCCATGGCCCGCATGGCGCGCTGCAACAGGGCCACGTCGGTCGAGCCCTTGGAATAGGTGTAGGTGTCGGGGAAGAAGCGCCCTTCCGGTGCCACGCCCGGGCGGCCCAGCTTGACCATCAGGGCCTCGTCCGATTCGCCCACGGTGTCGGGCTTGAGCTGGTCGGCCTTGGCCAGCGCGGCGCGCACCTGGCGGAAGTTCCAGCCTTCCACCAGCACCACGCTGCGCGTGGCCTCCTCGCCGCGCACCAGGATGTTGAGCAGCATCTTGGGCGTGACCCCGCGCTCGATCTCGTAGCTGCCGGCGCGAATCAGCCTGTCTTGCCCCGAGATGCGGAACCACCAGTACAGGAGCGGCGGCGGCACGTCCACGCCCGAGTCGGCCACCAGCTGGGCAACGCCGCGCGGCGTGGTGCCGGGCTCCACGGGCAGGTCCACGCTGGCAGCCTTCATCTTCAGGGGCTGATGCAGCCACCACAAGCCCCAGGCGCCCACGCCCAGGGCAAGGAAAGAAGCCAGGAAGAAGATGGTGAGAAAGAAACGGCGCACTTCTGTGTGGGTCGCGGATGGGCGATCTGGGGGCATTCGGGTGCGGCTGCCGCAAGGCCCTGCGCCCCGGGTGGAAAGCGAATGGCCCATGATAATTCACGCAATGACCACACCAGCCCATGTGCTTCCCAGCGGGACTTGCGCCCTTTCCCAATTCGGCGTGATTGCTGCCGTCGGCCCCGATGCCGCCAGTTTTCTCCATGGCCAGCTGACGCAGGACTTCTCCCTGATGGACAGCTCCCAGGCCCGCCTGGCGGCCCTGTGCACCGCCAAGGGCCGCATGATTGCCAGCTTTGTCGGTATCCGGCCGGAGCCCGAAACCATCCTGCTGGTGTGCAGCCGCGACATCCTGCCCGCCACGCTCAAGCGCCTGTCGATGTATGTGCTGCGCGCCAAGGTCAAGCTGCGCGACGCGAGCGACGAGTTCACCCTGTACGGATTGGCCGGCGACGCGCTGGCGGCCAACGACGTCGAAGCCACCGCCACGCCCTGGCGCCGCAGCGTCAAGGGCGCGGCCAGCGTGGTGTCGCTCTATCCGGCAGACGGCGTGCTGCGCGCGCTGTGGATTGCCCCGGCAGGCACGCCCGCGCCGGTCGGCCCCGATCTCGATCCGGCCTTGTGGCAATGGGGCGAGGTGCGCAGCGGTGTTGCCACGCTCACCACGCCGGTGCTCGATGCCTTCGTGCCGCAGATGCTGAACTACGAATCCATCGGGGGCGTCAATTTCAAGAAGGGTTGCTACCCCGGCCAGGAGGTGGTGGCGCGCAGCCAGTTCCGCGGCACGCTCAAGCGTCGGGCCTACATCGTGCAGGCCGACCAGGCCGTAGCCGCCGGCCAGGAGGTCTTTGCCGCCAGCGATGCCGAGCAGCCCGTGGGCACGGTGGTGCAGGCGGCCCAGGCGCCGGACGGCTCGTGGGGCGCCCTTGTCTCGATGCAGATTGCCGCGCTCCAGGGCGGCCTGCTGCACGCCGGCGGGCCGCAAGGCGTGGCGCTGGCGGTGCAGCCCCTGCCCTACGCCCTGCTCGAAGACATCTGAGCCTTTTTCTTCGTCAGCAGCAGCGCCCCCGGCCGCTGCCGTAGCGGGCCTCCTGCCGCTCGCGGAAGAAGGCCTCGTAGCTCATCGGCGTCTGTTCCGGATGGGTGCGCGCCATGTGGCTCAGGTAGGCGTCGTAGTCCGGCAGGCCCACCATCAGGCGCAGCGACTGCGCCAGCGAGCGGGTCAGGTAGCGCCCGGCCTCGGGCAAGGAGGTGCCCAGGTTCATACGGCGGCCGCCGGCTCGAACGGCGTCTCCTTGGCCGTCGGCTTGGCCGAGGCCCTGGCAACCATCACGCTGCGCACGGTGTACACCAGCACGCTCAGCACCACGAAGATGAACAGCGCGCACAGCGCCGCGTCCAGCCGGTCGTTGAAGACGATGCGCGACATGGCCTCGGGCGTCTTGGCCGGCGCGAGCAGCGCGCCCTTTTCCAGCGCCTCGGCGTACTTGGCCGCATGCGACAGGAAGCCCACCTTCGGGTCGGCCGAGAAGATCTTCTGCCAGCCGGCCGTCAGCGTGCACACCAGCAGCCAGATGGCCGGCGCAATGGCCACCCAGGCGTAGCGCTCGCGCTTCATGCGGTAGAGCACCACCACGCCCAGCAGCAGCGCCACGGCGGCCAGCATCTGGTTGGAGATGCCGAACAGCGGCCACAGCGTGTTGATGCCGCCCAGCGGATCGACCACGCCCTGATAAAGGAAGTAGCCCCAGGCCGCCACGCACAGGAAGGTGGCCAGCAGGTTGGCCACGAAGGAATCGGTGCGCTTGAGGGCCGGCACGAAGCTGCCCAGCAGGTCTTGCAGCATGAAGCGCCCGGCGCGCGTGCCAGCGTCGACCGCGGTCAGGATGAACAGCGCCTCGAACAGGATGGCGAAGTGATACCAGAAGGCCATCATCGCCTGGCCGCCCACCACCTGGTGCAGGATGTGCGCCATGCCCACGGCCAGCGTCGGCGCGCCGCCTGCGCGGCCGAGGATGGTGTTCTCGCCCACGTCCTTGGCGGTTTGCACCAGCATGTCGGGCGTGACCACGAAGCCCCAGGTCGAGATGGCATGCGCCACCGCGTCGGGCGTGCTGCCCACCAGCGCGGCGGGGCTGTTCATGGCGAAATACACGCCCGGATCGATGCACGACGCGGCCACCAGCGCCATGACGGCCACGAAGGATTCGGCCAGCATGCCGCCGTAGCCGATGAAGCGCGCATGCCGCTCGTTGTCCAGCATCTTGGGCGTGGTGCCCGAAGAGATCAGCGCATGGAAGCCCGACACCGCGCCGCAGGCGATGGTGATGAACAGGAAGGGAAAGAGGCTGCCCGACCATACCGGCCCGTTGCCCTCGGCAAACTGCGTCAGCGCCGGCATCTGCAGCGGCGGCGCCACGAACACGATGCCGATGGCCAGCGCGATGATGGTGCCGATCTTCAGGAAGGTGGACAGGTAGTCGCGCGGCGCCAGCAGCAGCCACACCGGCAGGCTGGCGGCGATGAAGCCGTAGCCGATCAGCAGCCAGGTGAGCTGCTTGCCGTCGAAGGTGAACATCGGGCCCCAGGTCGGGCTGGCGGCGACCGCCTGGCCGCCGAAGATGGCCAGCATCAGCAGCACGAAGCCGATGACCGAGATCTCGCCGATGCGCCCGGGGCGGATGTAGCGCAGGTACACGCCCATGAACACCGCCACCGGAATGGTCGCGGCCACCGTGAAGGTGCCCCAGGGCGACTCGGCCAGCGCCTTCACCACGATCAGGGCCAGCACCGCCAGGATGATGATCATGATCATGAAGGTGCCGAACAGGGCGATCATGCCGGGCACCGCGCCCATCTCCTGCTTGATCAGGTCGCCCAGCGAGCGCCCGTCGCGCCGCACCGAGATGAACAGCACGATGAAGTCCTGCACCGCGCCGGCAAACACCACGCCGGCCAGGATCCACAAGAGGCCCGGCAGGTAGCCCATCTGTGCCGCCAGCACCGGCCCCACCAGCGGACCGGCGCCCGCGATGGCCGCGAAGTGGTGGCCGAACAGCACGTTCTTGTCGGTCGGCACGTAGTCCAGGCCGTCGTTGTGGCGGTGCGCCGGGGTCTTGCGGCTGCCGTCCAGCCCCAGCACGCGCTCGGCGATGAACAGGCTGTAGTAGCGGTAGGCGATCAGGTAGGTGCAGAGGGCGGCAGCCACCACCCACAGGGCGCTGATGGTTTCCCCACGCACGAGGGCCACCGTGCCGAGCGAGAAAGCTCCGACGATGGCCACGACAAGCCACACCAGGTGGCGGCGGATGTTGTGCATACGTATGTCTCCTTGGGACGCGAACCCCCGGAGTGTCGCGATCCCATGCTACGCCTGCATCCGTCTGACTGCGAGGATCGCCTACGCGGCATTGCCTAAGGGATAACCCTTGGCTTATTCCGCGCCGAAGCGCCCGGCATGCTCCACCGCGTACTTGATGAGTTCCGCCTGCCCCTCGATGCCCAGGCGGCGCTTGATGCTCTGGCGATGCGCCTCGACGGTGCGCACGCTCAACCCCAGGGTACGGGCGATCTGCTTGCTCGATTGCCCGCGCCCGAGGGCCGACAGGATCTCGCTCTCGCGCGGGGTGAGCAGCGGACGCGGGGCCTGGGTGCGAAACAGCCTTTGCGACACGGCGGGGCTCAGGAAGGTGCCGCCCGCCGCCACGGCCTCGATGGCCGCCACGATCTCCGCGGCGGGCGCGTCCTTGAGCACATAGCCGCGGGCGCCGGCCTGCAGCGCCTGCTGCACGTACTCGGGGTTGTCGTACATGCTGAGCATCACCACCCGCACCGCGCTCTGCCCGGCGTGCAGCGCGGCGGCAAGTTCGATGCCGTTCATGCCCTTCATGCCCACGTCGGCCAGCACCAGGTGCGGCTGCGCCACCGGGATGGCAGCCAATGCCTCGGCGCCGCTGCCGGCTTCGCCGACGATCTGGATGCCCGGCAGCGGTTCCAGCCGCGCGCGCAGGCCGTCGCGCACCAGCGGATGGTCGTCGACCAGGAAGAGGCGAACGATGGGGTTCGTCACGCCGCCTCCAGCCTGTGCATCGGCACCGCGGCGGAAATGCGGGTGCCATCGCCTGCGCTCGAACGGATGGAAAGTTGGCCGCCAATGGCCGCGATGCGCTCACGCATGTTGCGCAGGCCGATGCCGCGCTTCGGATCGAGCTGGGTGCCCTCGACATCGAAGCCCGTGCCGTCGTCGCGAATCTCCAGCCGCAAGTTGCGTTGGTCGAAGGCCAGTCCGATGCGAACCTGCCGGGCCCTCGAATGCTTGCGCACATTGGTCAGCGCCTCCTGCGTCACACGGAACAGGGCGGTCTTCACGTCCTCGGGCAGCTCGCGCGCCTCGCCCTGGACGGTGACGGCAACCGCCGCCCCGCCCTCTTCCCCGAATTCGGCGCCCAGCCGCTCCAGCGCCGCCGGCAGGCCCAGCGTATCGAGCAGGGCCGGGCGCAGGCGGTGCGAGATGCGGCGTACCTCGGCCAGCGTATCGTTGAGGCGCCCCAGGGCCCTGCCCAGCGCGGGGGGCGCGGGTTGCTGCTCCCGCTCCAGCGCATCGACCGCCGATTCGATCAGCAGCTTGGCCGACACCAGCGTCTGGCTGGTGCCGTCGTGCAGTTCACGCGCAAGGTGCCCGCGCTCATCCTCCTGCGATTGCACCACCTGGCGGGCGAGCAGGCGCAGCTTGGCCTCCGCCACGCGGTGTTCGCTGAGGTTGAGCGCCAGGCCGCCCGCGCTCACCACGCCGATGCCCAGCGCAGCGATGCCGGCGATCCACAGCATGGTGGCGGACACGTTCGAATTCATCTGCCGGTCCAGCGTCTGCATGACGCCGTGGATGTCGTCCAGGTAAAGGCCCGTGCCGACCATCCAGTTCCAGCGCGGCAGCGCAATGACATAGCCGAGCTTGGGCGCGGTCTGGGCGCTGGAGGGCTTGCGCCACTGGTACTCCACGTAGCCGCCGCCGGCCTTGGCCCGGCCGATCAGGTCCTGGATGGTGAAGCGGCCCGCCTGGTCGCGCAGCTCCCACAGGTCTTGCCCCACCAGCTCGGGCTGGCGCGAGTGCATGAGGGCCCGGCCCTGCAGGTCGTAGACGAAGAAGTAGCCGTTGTCGCCGTAGTCCAGCGCGGACAGCCGGCGCAGCGCTTCCGCGCGGGCGGCCTCGTCGTCCGCGCCGGAGTCGTAGAGCGGGCGCACCGTGCTCAGCGCCAGCTCGACATAGCTGCGCAGTTCGTTGCGATGTTGTGCCATGGCGGCCTGCTCGAACAGCGCCTGTTCGCGGCGGGCCAGTTCGCGCTCCTGGTGGCGAACCGCCAGTGCCACGAGCACCAGGGCCACCACGAGGGGCGCGACCGCCAGGGCAACAATCTTGGTGCGCAGGTTCATGAAGGAGGCCGGCCTGGAAACGCGCCTCGCCTTCAGCGCACCGGCAATGCAGCGCCCAGCTTGCGAATGCGCAGCGCCGCCATGATCTGAAAGATGCCGTAGAGCAGCACGAAGGCACCGATCCACACCGTGAGCGAAGCCAGGCCGGCCGCTGGAGAGGCGAAGAACATCAGCCCCAGCGCGATGGAGAGCACCCCGCTCAGCGCAATCCACCACTCCCCCTCGATCTGCTTGCGCACGCGCACCGCAAGCACGATGCGGTAGACGCCGCCCACCACCAGCCACGTTGCCAGGAACAGGATCAGCACGCCGGCCACAGCGCCGGGGAAGATCACCGCGGCCAGGCCGAAGGCGATGGAGGCCAGCGAGTAGATGGCCAGCCAGCCCTTGGAAATGGGGGTGTTCTTGTCGAACAGCGCGACCAGGCTGGTCACGCCCTCGGCCAGGGCCATCACCCCGAAGGCCCAGGCCAGGGCGAGTGCCGTGCCCAGCGGCGACACGACCGCGCTGATGCCGAACAGGATGGAGATCGCGCCGTAGAGCGCCAGTACCCACCAGCTGCGTTGGATGGTCTGCAACAACATATTCGAATGCTCCCGTTGATTTGAATAAAAGAGAACCCGGCAGCCGCCGGGCACCCGGCCGCATTCTGCCGGCAACGCGCGTCGAACCGCTTGCCGGATGGGCAGCCTCAGCCCTTGAGGGGGCGGCGCATCTCCAGGTGCGGGATGCCGGCTTCCACAAAAGGCTCGCCGCACGGCGTGTAGCCCAGGCGCTCGTAGAAGCGCTCGGCGCTGCGCTGGGCGTGCAGGCGCACTTCGCCGTCGCCCCGCTCCCGCGCCGCGTCTTCGAGCATGCGCAGCACGCGCTCGCCCCAGCCTTCGCCGCGCAGCACGCGATGCACCGCCATGCGGCCGATGCGCGCCGTGCCCGGCCGCGCCGCGTCGCGCAGCAGGCGCCCGGTGGCCACGACGTGCCCCAGCCTGTTGCGGGCTACGCCATGCACGGCGGTGGCGTCTTCCTCGTCCCACTCGAGCTCGGCGGGAATGGACTGCTCCTCGATGAAGACCGCGCGGCGCAGGGCCGATGCGCCCTCGCCCAGTTCGCTCCAGTTGCCGGTCTGCAGCGTGCACATGGCTTCGCCCGCCTCGTAGGCCGCCAGCGTCTGGCGCAGGGCCGGGGGTACCGGTCGCGACGTCTGCGTGGCCGGATCGGCGAACACGTAGACCAGGTCGCAGCCCACCAGGAACTGCTCGCCGCGGAACAGCGCCCCCTCGAACAGGATGGACGAGGTGCCGATGCGCGCGCAGCGCATGGCCACGTCGAGCACGTCGTCCACGCGCCCCGAGGCGTGGAAGTCCACCGTGGCCTTGCGCACGTACAGGTCGCCTTGCAGCGAATGCATCGACTCTTCGTAAGGCAAGGCCAGCGCGCGCCAGTAGTCGGCGATGGCCGTGTCGAAGTACATCAGGTAGTGGGCGTTGAAGACGATCTTCTGCATGTCCACCTCGGCCCAGCGAACGCGCAGGCGATGGAAGAAGCGGAAGTCGGATCGGGTTCGCGGGGCGTTGGGCTCGAAGGCTTGCATGGCTCTTGTCTCGCTTCAGTTCTGGAAAAGGGCTTCGTTGAGGGCACGCGCCGCGTCGGCATGCGCCTGCACGGCCTCGGGAATGGCGCGGCCCATCTTGACGAACTCGTGGGTCACGCCGCGGTAGATCTCCAGGTCGACCGCAACGCCGGCGGCGCGCAGCTTGTCGGCATAGGCAATGCCCTCGTCCACCAGCGGGTCGACCTCGGCCAAGCCGATCCAGGCGGGTGCCACGCCTTCGAGGTCGTCGGCCAGCAAGGGCGCAAAACGCCAGTCTTCGCGGTCCGCGTGGTTGGGGATGTACTGGCCGAAGAAGTAGTCGATGAGCGGCTTGGACAGCAGCGGCACGCCGGCCAGGAGGCGATGCGAATCGGTGTCCTGGTGCGCCGTGGTGCCTGGGTAGAACAGCATTTGCAGCGCCACCGCAATGCCCGCGTCGCGCGCCTGGATGGCGCAGGCCGCGGCCAGCGTGCCGCCGGCGCTGTCGCCGCCCACGGCCAGGCGCGATGTGTCGAGCCGCAGGCCGCTGCCGCCCTCGCCTGCCACGAAGGCGAAGGCGTCCCACGCATCGTCGTGCGCGGTGGGAAAGCGATGTTCCGGTGCCAGCCGGTAGTCCAGCGACACCACGGCGCAGCCGGCCTTGTGGGCGAGCACGCGGCACAGCGTGTCGTGCGTGGCAATGCTGCCGATGGTGAAGCCGCCGCCATGAAAGTACAGCAGCACCGGCAGCCGCTCGTTCGACGGCGCATACAGGCGGATGGGCAGCTGCGCGCCATCGCGCGATGCCACCTGGTGGTCTTCCACCCGCGCCAGTTGCGGGCGCGGCACTTCGAGCACGCCGGCGGCCTTCTCGTAGGACGCGCGCGCCTCTTGCGGACTGAGGGTGTACAGGGGCGGATGGCCGGCGCGCTCCATGCGCTCGACCACGCCCGCCATCTTCGGATTGAGGGATGGGACTTTCACTGGCGGGGATGATTGATTTGCGTGGCGTTTGCGCCTGTCGCCCTTGCGACCACCGCTTTGCGGGGCCAAGGGTTTTGTTCATGCGCTGCCCGGTGCGGATTTGCTAGATTGGGCAGCTCCAATCGTAGCCTCCCCGAAGAAGACGACACCATGGCGCTCATCCAATACCTGACCCAAGTCCAGTTCGAGTTCGGTGCCATTCGCCTGCTCAGCAGCGAATGCGCCCGCGTGGGCATCAACCGCCCGCTCATCGTCACCGATGCCGGCGTGCGCGCGGCCGGCGTGCTGCAAAAGGCGCTCGATGCGCTGGCCGACCTGGAGGTGGCGGTGTTCGACCAGACGCCCTCCAACCCCACCGAGGCCGCGGTGCGCGCTGCCGTGGAGGTGTACCGCAGCCAGCGCTGCGACGGCCTGGTGGCCGTGGGCGGCGGCTCGGCCATCGACTGCGCCAAGGGCGTGGCCATTGCCGCCACGCACGAGGGGCCGCTCAAGACCTACGCCACCATCGAGGGCGGCTCGCCCAAGATCACCGAACGCGTGGCGCCGCTCATCGCCGTGCCCACTACCTCGGGCACCGGCAGCGAAGTGGCGCGCGGCGCCATCGTCATCGTGGACGACCACCGGAAGCTGGGTTTCCACAGCTGGAACATCATGCCCAAGGCCGCCATTTGCGACCCGGAGCTCACGCTGGGCCTGCCGCCGCGCCTGACGGCCGCCACCGGCATGGACGCCATCGCGCACTGCATGGAGACCTTCATGTCGGCCGCCTTCAATCCGCCGGCCGACGGCATCGCGCTGGACGGCCTCACGCGCGCCTGGGACCACATCGAGCGCGCCACCAACAACGGCGGCGACCGCGATGCGCGGCTGAACCTCATGAGCGCCTCGATGCAGGGCGCCATGGCCTTCCAGAAGGGGCTGGGCTGCGTGCATTCGCTCAGCCACAGCCTGGGCGGCATCGATCCGCGCCTGCACCACGGCACGCTCAACGCCATGTTCCTGCCGGCCGTCATCGCCTTCAACAGCGAGGCCGAATCGGTGCAGAAAGAGCAGCGCCTGCAGCGCATGGCCCAGGCCATGCGCCTGGACACCGCCGCCGACCTGGGCCCGGCCATCCGCGACATGAACGCGCGCCTGGGCCTGCCCAATGGCTTGGCCGAGATGGGCGTCACGCCCGCCATGTTCGAGGGCATCATCGACGGCGCCATGGCCGACCACTGCCACAAGACCAACCCGCGGCTGGCCTCGCGCGAGGACTACAAGCGCATGCTCGAAGCGTCGATGTAGGGGCTGCGGCGGCCGCTCACGCGGCCAGCATGCCCGCCAGGCGCTGCCCGATCAGCTCGCGGGCCTGCGCCATGATGCGGTCGATGAGTTCGGCGCAGCTGGGCACGTCGCGGATCAGCCCGGCGACCATGCCGCAGCTCCAGGCGCCGGCATCCATGTCGCCCTGGATCATCACCTTCGGGTAGATGCCCGCCACTTCTTCGATGATGTCGTCGATCTTCAGCGACTCGCCCTTCTCCTTCTCGATGGCGATCAGGCGCTCGACGCCGGCGTT
>JAFECZ010000769.1 GCA_018241905.1 Pseudomonadota bacterium | reverse complement strand
GCCCTTGGCCAGCACGATGCGCCCGCTCGCCCCGCCCTCGTTAGGCCAGGTGAAGGCGAAGCCGCTGGGCCAGTGGTCCCAGCGGCCGGGCTGGTCGACGAAGCCGTACTCGGCGGTGATGGGGTACTCGCCCAGCGGCAGGCGCAGGTCGGTGCCGGCGGCGGAGGTGACGTGCATCTCGCGCTTGCCCTTGAGCAGCGCCACGCCGGCCTGCACGCGGTGGTAGTCCTCCAGGGTGGGCACCAGGCGGGCGAGCACCTCGGGGGGTTCCACCGCCAGCAGGATTTTCGTGCCGCCGGCGAGGATCTCGTGCTGCTCGGGCGAGAACAGCAGCGTCATCAGGTCCAGCACCAGGTCGCTGGCCTTGAGCGCGGCGATGGCGGCGCGGTTGCCGGTGAGCGGCGTGGTGCCCAGGTAGGCGAGCGTGTCGCGGCTGAGCGCCTTCTCGCCGTTGACCGGCGGCAGGTCCAACCGGCTGACGCAGGCGCCCATCATGGTGGCGGCGGTGATCGCGCAGCGCAGCGTCTGCGGATGCGTGTGGTCGCTGGTCAGCACGGTGACGGCGTCGCCGGCCTTGAGCCTGGAAAGGGTGAGCACCTGGGTCCAGGCGCGGATCAGGTCGGTGTCGCAGATGGCCATGGCAAATCTCCGATGTGGGGTTGAATCAGTCAGTCCAGGGCCGCGCCGAGGAAGTCGCCGAAGGCGCGGTAGAAGCCTTCCTCGTTGTCCCAGGGAATCATGTGGCCGGCGCCGGCCACGCGGTGCTCACGCAGGCCGGGCACCAGGGCGCGGATCTCGGCCACGTCCTCCTCGCGGATCACGTCGCCGCGCTCGGCGCTCATCAGCATCAGCGGCACCGCGATGCGCGGCAGGTCGACGTGGATGTCGTCGGTCTGGAAGGCCTCGAAGCTGGTGACGATGGCGCGCTCGTCGCAGGTGTGCAGCCACTGGGCGCGAAGGCGCAGCTGCGCCTCGGTCCAGGTGGGGCAGAACTCGCGCATCTGCTCCAGGCTGATGCCGTGGCGCGCCATGCGGATGGAGTCCACGTACCAGGGCAGCTTGGCCGGGTACGCGCGGCGGCCTGGGCCCGAGACGGGCGGATCGACCGCGACCACGCGCGCGAGGCCCGCAGGCTGCTTCGAGGCGGCGTGGATCGAGATGCGCCCGCCCATCGAATGGCCGACGAAGGCGTAGCGCTGCAGGCCCAGGGCGCTAACGAAGGCGTTGAGGTCGGCCGCCTGCGCGTCGAGGCTGTAGTCCAGCGTGTCCGAGGCTTCGCTCAGGCCACGCCCGCGCACGTCGAGCACGTAGGTGTCGAAGTGGCGCCCGAAGCGCTCGGCGACGAAGCCCCAGGTGACGGCCGGGCTGGTGATGCCCGGCACGATGACCACCGCGTCACGCCCGGCGCGCGCGCCCTCGGTGCCGCCATGGCGCAGGTAGTGCTGGCGGATGCCGTTGGCATGCACTTGGCCGCCGAAGAGGAAGTTGCTCATGCTCGCGCGCCCTTCTTCGAGTACGCGCCGGAGAGCAGCGCGCCGGCACCGGGCACGACCTGATCCAGGCCGAGCGCGCCGAGCATCGCGTAGGTGGTCGCCACGGCTGCCGTCACCACCGGCTTGCCGGTGGCCGCTTCCACCTGCGCGATGGCTGGCAGCGACGGCATCTGC
>JAFECZ010000768.1 GCA_018241905.1 Pseudomonadota bacterium | reverse complement strand
AACAGCTGCCGCAAGTCAGAAACGGTCGCTTGCCTGTCCTTCGGCAGGCAAGCTAAGCCCCGCCACTGCGCTCCTCGCCGCCACAGAAGGCGCCCCGGGCCCCAAGGGCCTGCCGCACCCGCCCAGGGCACGCTGTGTCGGTTTCAACGGAATGAGAAGACTTGCGGCAGCTGTCTGAGCGGAGTGAACGAAGTGAACGCAGCGAGTTCTGCCGCAGGGCCGGGTTCACGAGCAGCGCAGGGAAGTCGGCGCAAAGCGCCGACCGCCACAGTGGCGCGCCGGCGCAGGGGCACACAGTCCCTGGCCCCGCCCCAAAAAGCCTATCGAGCCCCCAGAAACCCAGCCAGAGCAAACAGCACATCATCCGGCGCCTCGCTCATCAGCGCATGCCCGGCCTGCACCGCCACCACCTTCGCGTTGGCGGCCCGCTTCACCAGCGACTGTGCCGCCGACACCTGCGTCATCTGGTCCCCCTTGCCGAGCAGGAACAGCACAGGGCACTTCACCGCCTCGATGGCCGCCTCGCCGTTCGCATAGTTGTTGCAGGCGCTGAAGCCGACGTGGAACACGTTTGCCTCGGTGTTGCTGGCCAGCACCCGGCGCATCAGCGCACGCGAGCCGCCGTACAGCCAGGTGCCCGGCCCCAGTGAGGATGGCGGCGGCGCCAGCGTCGAGTGCGAAAAGGTGTTGACCATGGCAATGGCCTTTTGCGGTTCGTTCAGCGCCGCATCGAGCAGCGCCGGCGACACCTTCATCGGATAGGCCGTGCCCACCATCGCCAGGTGGCTCACGCGCGCCGGCGCGCGCGCCGCCGTCTCCAGCGCAATGAGCGAACCGAAGCTGTGGCCCACCAGCGCCGCACGCTCCACGCCCGCCGCGTCCAGCAGCGCGATCACCGTCTGCGCAGCCTCTTCCACGCTCGCCGGCGGCCGGCCGGCGCTCTTGCAGTGGCCCGGCAGGTCGATGGCCAGCACGTTCCATCCGTGATGGGCGAACCAGCGGCTTTGCAAAATCCACACGCTGTGGTCGTTGAGCACGCCGTGAATGAACACGACCGTCGGCTTGGCCGCATCGAAGGGCTTGCCGCCGGTGTACGCGTAGAGGCTGTGGCCGTTGACGGTGATGTTCATGCTGCTGCCGCCTTTTCTGCCGCCTTCAGTGCGCGCTTGAGGTCGTCGATCAGGTCGGCCGGATCTTCCAGGCCGATGGACAGGCGAATCGTGCCCTGCGTGATGCCGGCCCCGGCCAGCGCCTCGTCCGTCATGCGGAAGTGCGTGGTGGACGCCGGGTGGATCACCAGGCTGCGGCAGTCGCCCACATTGGCCAGGTGGCTGAACAGCCGCAGCGTCTCGATGAACTTCTTGCCCTGCTCGCGATTGCCCTTGAGGTTGAAGCTGAACACCGACCCCGCGCCCTTGGCGCCGTGGCGCAGCATCTTGCCCGCCAGCGCGTGGCTGGGGTGCGAAGGCAGCAGCGGATGCCCCACGTGCTCCACAAAAGGATGCGTGGCCAGGAACTCCACCACCTTCTGCGTGTTGTCGATGTGCCGCTCCATGCGCAGCGGCAGCGTTTCCACGCCCTGCAGGATCAGCCAGGCGGTGTGCGGGCTCATGCTGGCGCCGAAGTCGCGCAGCCCCTCGCGCCGCGCGCGCAGCAAGAACGCGCCCACCGTGCTCTCGTCCG
>JAFECZ010000767.1 GCA_018241905.1 Pseudomonadota bacterium | reverse complement strand
GACCGATTCAGCCCTCGCCCTTTGCCAGAATTCCAGCCATGGGAACCCTCTATCTGGTGCGCCACGGGCAGGCCTCTTTCGGCGCCGACGACTACGACCAACTGAGCGAGTTGGGCCATCGCCAGAGCCAGCGGCTGGGCGAGTACTGGCGTGAACGCGGCATGGAATTCGACGCCGTCATCACCGGCACGCTCAAGCGCCACCGCCAGACCTGGGAAGGCATTGCCAAGGGCCTGGGCCTGACGCGCGACGACGTGCTGCCATGGCCGGGGCTGAACGAATACGACAGCGAGGCGGTGATCGCTGCCATCCATCCGGAAAAGCTGTCCAAGCCCGACACACCGGAGATGTATCGGCACCACTTTCGCCTGCTGCGCGACGGCCTGGGTGCCTGGATGCAGGGCAAGACGGCGCCGGCGGGCATGCCCAGCTACCTGGATTTCCTCTCCGGCGTGACATCGGCGCTGGACCACGTGCGCGACCGGCACCACGGCGCGCGGGTGCTGGTGGTGTCCAGCGGCGGCCCGATCAGCACGGCCGTCGGCCACGTGCTGGGCACCAGCCCCGAGACCACCATCGAGCTGAACCTGCGCATCCGCAACACGGCCGTGACCGAATTCGCCTTCACGCCCAAGCGGCACATGCTGGTGACCTACAACACGCTGCCGCACCTGGACGGCCCGGCGTGGAAGGACTGGGTGACCTACGCCTGAGCGCCACCGTTGCCGGTGGCATCGAGCAGCCAGCGCAGGTAATCGGGCGCGCCGCCGCGCACGGGCAATTGCAGGATTTCTGGCAGCTCGTAGCTGTGCCGCTCCCGAATGAAGGCCGCTACCTCGGAAAAGCGATCGCTGCGCGTCTTGATCAGCAGCACCCATTCGGGCTCGCGCCTGAGCTCGCCCTCCCAGCGGTAGACGCTGCGCACGTGCATCACCTGCACGCAAGCCGCCAGGCCTGCCTCCACCAGCGCAGCCGCCAGCGACTCGGCCTCGTCCTCGGTGCCTAGCGCGGTCGTCACCACGCAAGCCTGTTCTGCGCCGGCAGCCGTCATGTCAGCCCGATTTCTTCTTGGCGATCAGGCCCCAGATGAACAGCAGCACGATGGCACCCGCCACCGACGCGATGAAACCTGCCCCCTGGCCCGCGGTGTACCAGCCCATTGCCTGGCCCAGGTACGTGGCGGCCAGGGCGCCGAGGATGCCCACGACGGTGGTCATGATGATCCCCATCGAGTCGTCGCCCGGCTTGATTGCGCGGGCCAGCAGCCCCGCGACAAAACCGATCAGGATGGTCCAGACAATGCTCATGACTGCGGCCCTTCTAGATGACGCCAGCCGCGGTGCGGCCGGTCCAAACCCATCATAACGGCCGGGGGCGGATCGGGTTCAGCGCGGCGAATCGACCAGCGTGGACAGCGGCAGGCGCGATACCTCCGCGAGCAGGAGTGCGAGTTGGCGCGCCGACGCATCGACCAGCGCGCGCCCCTGCTGCGGCGTGGCGGCCGCGGCATCGCCCGCGGCGCCTTCGGCGTTGTAGTCCTGCATGGCCCAGCCCAGCTTGGCGCTGCGACCGTTGCCCAGCAGGGGGTAGGCTTGCGCGCGCTCCTGCGAGGTGGAGGCAAAGTTCTTCGCGGCCGCCATGTTCACAAGCTGCGGCGCAACGGCCAGCATCATGGCGGTTTCCGACTCGCCAG
>JAFECZ010000766.1 GCA_018241905.1 Pseudomonadota bacterium | reverse complement strand
GATCTCTTCCGTGAGGCGCGCCTTCAGGTCCATGAATTCTGGCGAAGTCTTGATGGTGTAGTGGCGCGGGTGCGGCAGGTCCACCGCGATCTCGCTCTTGATGCGGCCCGGGCGCGCGCTGAACACGGCCACGCGGTTGGCCATGAAGATGGCCTCGTCGATGTCGTGCGTGACGAACATCACCGTCTTGCGCTCGGCCTCCCAGATGGAGAGCAGCAGCTCCTGCATGAGCACGCGGGTCTGGTTGTCGAGCGCGCCGAAGGGCTCGTCCATCAGCAGCATCTTGGGGTCGTTGGCCAGGGCGCGCGCGATGGCGGTGCGCTGCTGCATGCCGCCCGAGAGCTGCTTGGGAAAGTGATGCTCGAAGCCGCGCAACCCCACCTTGGCGATGAAGTAGTCGGCGCGCTCCTTTTGCTGCGCTTCGCTCACGCCGCGCTCGCGCAGGCCGAAGCGGATGTTCTGCTCGATGTTGAGCCACGGGAACAGCGTGTAGCTCTGGAACACCATGCCGCGGTCGGCGCCCGGGCCGTCGATGGCCTGGCCGTCCAGCAGCACCTGGCCGCCGGTGGGGTAGTCCAGGCCCGCCACGATGCGCAGCAGCGTGCTCTTGCCGCAGCCCGAGGGACCGAGGATGGTGACGAAGTCGTTTTCGCGCACTTCGAAATCGACCGGCAGCAGGGCCTGGGTCTTCTGGCCGCGCGCGCCTTCGAAGGTGCGGGAGACACCGCGAATAGACAGTTGGTTGTTCATAGCGATGCCCAGGCAAACAGACGCTTGTTGATCGCCTTGAAGACGAAGTCGGAAATGAGGCCGATCACGCCGATGACGATGATCCCGAAGATGATCTGCCCGGTGTTCAGCAGCGCCTGGCTGTCGGTGATCATGTGGCCGATGCCCGAGGACGAGCCGATCAGCTCGGCCACGATCACGTAGGTCCAGGCCCAGCCCAGCACGAGGCGCAGCGTCTCGGCGATGCCGGGCGCGGCGCCCGGAATGAGCACGCGGCGCACGATGCCGCGGCTGTCGGCGCCCAGCGTGTAGGCGGCTTCCACCAGGTCCTTGCGGGCGCCGCCCACGGTCACGGCCACCATCAGGATGATCTGGAACACCGAGCCGATGAAGATCACCAGCAGCTTCTGCGTCTCGCCGATGCCGGCCCACAGGATGAGCAGCGGGATGAAGGCCGAGGCCGGCAGGTAGCGGCAGAACGACACGAAGGGCTCGAGGAAAGCCTCCACCGGCTTGTAGGCGCCCATCGCGATACCCAGCGGCACCGCGACGACGGTCGCCAGGATGAAGCCGCCGAACACCCGCCACACCGTCATGCCGATGTCGTGAATGAAGTCGAACTGGGTGAAGAGCAGCCAGGCTTCCTTCACCATGGTGATGGGGCTGGCCAGGAAGGTGGGCGACACCAGCCCGCCCAGCGTGAACGCGGCCCACACCACGACGAAGAGCACGAAGAAGCCCACGCCCAGCATCCAGCGCGCACGCGGACTGACGGGTTCCAAAGGTGCCCAGTTGCGCGAACGGCGCACGGGCTTCTTGGCGGCTGCCGCCGGCAGGGGTGCCGGCGCGGCAGCACTGCCGCTGCGAATCGGGGACGTGGCTTGCATCGTGCTCATCCTGGGTGCGCTGCTCTAGGGTCTGTAGTTACTTGATGAACGATGCGTCGAAGGTCGCGTTCAGGTCATCCG
>JAFECZ010000765.1 GCA_018241905.1 Pseudomonadota bacterium | reverse complement strand
GCTGGTGCTGGCGCTGGCGCTGCTTTGCTACCGGATCTTCGCGCCGTTCCTGACGCTGATCGCATGGTCGATCATCCTGGCGGTCACGCTCTATCCCATGCACCAGTCGCTGGCCCGCAAGCTCGGCGGCAAGCAGGGGCTGGCGGCCACGGTGGTGGTGCTGGCTGGCGTCGTGCTCATCCTGGCGCCCACCACGGTGCTGATGAGCTCCTTCGGCGACACGGTGCGCCAGCTGGTGCATGACGTGCAGAACAACACGCTGGAGGTTCCGCCGCCGCGCGAGGGCGTGGCGCAGTGGCCGGTGGTGGGCGAGCGCCTCTATGCGCTGTGGTCGCAGGCCTACTCCGACCTGCCCGACCTGGTGCAGAGCATGCAGCCCAAGCTGGGCGAGCTGGCCAGGAAGGCGCTGGGCACGGTGGCCGGCATCGGCACGGCGCTGCTGATGTTCCTGGCGGCCATCATCGTGGCCGGCATCATCATGGCGTTCGGCCAGGCCGGAACCCGGGCCATGCGGGCCATCTTCGTGCGCGTCATCGGGCCGGCGCGCGGCGCGGAGTTCGCGGCGCTTTCCACCGCCACCATCCGTGCCGTGGCGCAAGGCGTGCTCGGGGTGGCCTTCATCCAGGCCATCCTGGTGGGCGTGTGCCTGCTGCTGGCCGGGGTGCCGTGGGCCGGCGTGCTCGCGGCCATCGTGCTGGTGCTGGGCATCGTGCAGGTGCCGGCCGTCATCGTCACGTTGCCTGCCATCGCCTGGCTGTGGACCAGCTCGGGCCAAAGCACCGGCTCGGCAACGGTCTACAGCGTGCTGCTTTTCGTGGCGGGCCTGGCCGACAACGTACTCAAGCCGCTGATGCTCGGGCGGGGCGTGGATGCGCCCATGCCCGTCATCCTGATCGGCGCACTGGGGGGCATGGCCACCGCGGGCATCCTGGGCATGTTCGTGGGCGCCACGCTGCTGGCGCTGGGCTACCAGATCTTCATGGGCTGGGTCGATGCCGGCCCCGCGGGCGTCCCGGGCGCGGAGCCTGCGGATACGCCTCCGGGCGGCCGCTGAACAAGATGGGGGTTCCCGCACCGCGCTTGCCGGGCAGCGCGCTTGCCTGGCTTGCCTGCGTGCTGCTGGGCGGATGCACTGCCGTGGGCCCCGACTTCAACCGGCCCGCCGTGCCATGGCTGGCGGACTGGTCGAGCGGGGCGCAGCGCGCCCTGCCGGCGGACACCAAGGCTCCCGCGCAGCCCTTCGTCGACGCCTGGTGGAAGAACTTCGGCGATCCGGTGCTCGAGCAGGTGGTGACGCAGGCGCAGCGCCAGAACCCGGGCGTGCGCGTGGCCGGCATGCGCATCCTCGAATCGCGCGCGCTGCTGGGCATTGCCGGCAGCGGCCTGTACCCGCAGGTGCAGGAGGTGTCGGGCAGCGCCTTGCGCACCGGCCAGCGGCAGTCGCACGGTGCCAGCACGGCGTTCTGGAGCGCCAGCGCCGGCTTCGACATTGCGTGGGAAATGGATTTCTGGGGCAAGTACCGGCGCGGCATCGAATCGGCCGACGCCGCCTACTTCGCGAGCATTGCGCAGTACGACGACGCGCAGGTGTTGGTGGCGTCGCAGGCGGCCAGCCTGTACGGCGGCATCCGCACCACCGAGCTGCGGCTTCGCATTGCCAACGAGAACGCAGCGATCCAGAAGCGCAGCCTGGAGATCAC
>JAFECZ010000764.1 GCA_018241905.1 Pseudomonadota bacterium | reverse complement strand
GGGCATGGCTTCGATCTGCGCCGCCACATGCGAGGCACGAAGGACCGGCGTCGTCATGCAGCCTCCTTGCGGATTTTCTTGCCCGTTACGTAGCGCTGCACATCACCGGATTCGAGGACTGCTGCCGCACTGCCGTCGGCAATCACGCGCCCGTTGTAGAACGCCACCACGCGCTCGCTGAAACGCTGGACAATTTCCATGTCGTGCTCGACGAAGATGACAGATGCGGCTTCGCCGCGGAGCGCCTCCATGACCTTCTCCATCGTGTCGAATTTTTCGTGCGCGCTAACGCCAGAGGTCGGTTCGTCAAGCAGCAAGAGCCTCGGCTTGCGTCCCAGCGCCATAGCGATGTCGACCAACTTCCGGACGCCGCCGGCAAGTTCACGCACGGGCCGGCTGGCATCCTTGCGCATTCGGAACCTTGAGATGAGATTCTCGGTGCGCTCGGCAGCGTCGGCCTGGGCCGCCTCTCTCCACAGCGAGGGCCTCGCCGTGACGGACGAGACGGCTACAAGCAGGTTTTCCCGAAGCGTGAGGTCTAGGAACAGCTGGGGAATCTGGAATGAGCGACAAATGCCCATCCGCGAGATCTGCTGATGCCCCATGGAACTAATGTCCACGCCGTCCAGCAGGATGCTGCCTTCGTCGGGCCGCAAATACCCTGTGACCATGTTCACGAACGTAGTCTTACCGGCACCGTTGCTTCCGATGACCGACAGCCGCTGGCCCGCCGGCACTTCGATCGTGATGTCTTCGGCGGCGACAACAGCCCCAAATCGCTTGACGAGGCCCCGCGCAGCTAGCAGTGGGCGAGCGTCTGGGCTAGCAAAGTCCGTCATGGCGTTCCCCCTGCCGTGCGCGCGTCTGCACCGCGAGCGTCCGATGCGGTTTTTCGCGGCCTCCACAACGAGCCGAGCCCATCAGGCCTGACGACGATCACCACCAGCAAGAAGCACCCGAGCGCGAGCTGCCAAGTGTTTGGGAAGTAGAGATTCGAGAACGACCTCACCACTTCCAGCAGGAAGGACGATAAGAACACAGCTGCAACGCTGGCGTGTCCGGCCAACACGGCGACGAAGACGAACTCGCCGGATGTCGTCCAGTTTGTCATGTTGGGCTCGACGTGCCCGAGGGCGAGCGCCGCCAACGCGCCACCGAGGCCCGCAAGCATCGCGCTTAGTACGAAGCTCTGGCCGAGGGAGAATCGTGCCGACGCGCCGAGGTATTCCACGCGCAACGGATTGGCACGTACGGCTTGTGCGATCAGACCCGCCGAAGACCGCCAGTGCACTGATACCAGCCAGCCGGCCAGGCTGCACACGGTCACTGCCAACGCGTACATGACGTAGTCGGTCCGCTCGGCGGGAACTGCGACGGTCGCGAATGTGGCTCGAACGACGCTCATGCCATCCGAGCCGCCCAATGCATCCGATTTCGAGAGCAGGCCATAGAGCACCATCGAGAGGGCCAGCGTTAGCATGGCGAAGAAGATCCCCTGGTACCGGGCAAGCAGTGGCGCGAGGATTGCCGCGCCCAGCCCTGCGACGACCATGCCTGCCGCTCCACGCACGAAGGCATCCGAAATACCGACATAAGTCGGCAGGAGGGCGGCCACGTAGGCACCAAGGGCGAAGAACATGCCCTGGCCGAAAGTGGCGCCCCCCCCTCGGGTCAAAAGGACGACGCCTAGGACGGCCAGGCCCTG
>JAFECZ010000763.1 GCA_018241905.1 Pseudomonadota bacterium | reverse complement strand
GATGCGCAGGTGCTCTTCCACCCATTCGGCGCCAGAGACGATGTACTGCAGCACCAGGGCTACCGACATCACCAGCCCGGCCACGAAGCCGCCGCCGGGCTGGTTGTGGCCGCGCATGAAGAAGTAGACCGACACCAGCACCGACAACGGCAGCAGCAGCCGCACCAGCACCGCCGGCACCATCAGGTAGCCGACGGCGGTGTCGTGCGCCAGGCGCGGGTTGACCAGGTCGCTGTCGCCGTCCTGCTGCTTGGCCAGTTGCTGGGGCGGCAGTGCCATCGACTCGACGGCCGGGCGGAAGCGGCGCAACAGCGCATACACCGTGAGCGCCACCGCGCCCAGCACGGTGATCTCGCCAAAGGTGTCGAAGCCGCGGAAGTCCACCAGCATCACGTTCACCACGTTGGTGCCGCCGCCTTCGCTCAAGGCATGGTCCAGGAAGAAGCCCGAGATGCTCTGCGGAAATGGCCGCGTCATCAGCATCCAGGCCAGCGACGCCATGCCGCAGCCGGCCGCGCCGGCAATGAACAGGTCGCGCCCGCGGCGGCCCCAGCGGCGCAGCTTGGAGCCCACGGGCAGTTCGGCCTGCTTGCGCAGGGGCAGCCAGCGCAGGCCCAGCAGCATGAGCACGGTGGTAACCGTCTCGGCGATGAGCTGCGTCAGCGCCAGGTCGGGCGCGGAAAACCAGATGAAGGTGATGCAGCACACCAGCCCCGCGGCCGAGCTGAGCATCAGCGCCGCGAGCCGGTGGTACTTGGCCTGCCACACGGCGCTGACGGCGCAGATGCAGCCCAGCAGCCAGGTCATGGCGAACATCGGCGAGAAGGGCAGCAGACCGGCGGGCTGGTGGCTGCTCGGCTGCAAGTAGAGGGCCGCCGCAGCGCCGCCCACGGCCAGCGCCGCCATCAGCAGCAATTGCGTCTGCAGGCGGCGCGTGCCCAGGATGCGACGCCCGCGCCGGCCGGCCTCGCTCAGCCGTGCGAGCGAGTTCTCGAAGATGCGCTGGCCGTCCAAGTGATGCAGCAGCGGCGTAAAGGGCAGCCCGCCACGTGCGCGCAGCCGGCGGTGCACCAGGTAGATGAGCACGCCGCCGCCCATGGCCACGAAGCTCATGAGCAGGGGCAGATTGAAGCCATGCCACAGGGCCAGCGTGTATTCGGGCAGGTCGCCGCCCACCACCGGCCGCGCCGCCGTGGCCAGCAACGGCCCGACCGACCAGGCCGGGGCGATGCCCACCACCAGGCAGATCACCACCAGCACCTCGCCCGGCACTCGCATCCAGCGCGGCGGCTCGTGCGGCACCTTGGGCACGTCGGCCGTGGTGCAGGGCGGGCCGAAGAACACGTCGGCCACGAAGCGCAGCGAATAGGCCACGCTGAACATGCCCGCCAGCGTGGCGATGATCGGCAGCGCGGTGCTGGCCCAGGGTGCGGCCTCGACGTAGATGGTCTCGGCGAAGAACATCTCCTTGGACAGGAAGCCGTTGAGCAGCGGCACGCCCGCCATGGCGGCACTTGCAATGATGGCCAGCGTGCCGGTGATGGGCATCAGCTTGAGCAGCCCGCTGAGCTTGCGGATGTCGCGCGTGCCGCTTTCGTGGTCGATGATGCCGGCCGCCATGAACAGCGACGCCTTGAAGGTGGCGTGGTTCATGACGTGGAACACCGCCGCCACCGCGGCCATGGGGCTGCCCAGCCCGAGCAGC
>JAFECZ010000762.1 GCA_018241905.1 Pseudomonadota bacterium | reverse complement strand
ACGCTGGACGCTCCGCAACCTGGCTCGACCGCGCTCACAGGAGATGACAGGCAAGGCATCTACGTAGACCGCACGCGCGTTGCACTGATCTCGCCGGCGGGGCGACTGATGTACAAGGAGAGTGGTCGTTGGGTTTTCGGCTGGCTGGATGGCAGTGGCGCGAATTGGAGCTTTTGGAACCCGACGATTTCGCTGAGCATCGTGCCGAACAGCGATCTCCAATTCGCCACCGGCTCGGGAGTGTTCATTCCCAAGAAATCCATGGGCGGCAGATACTCCATTGACGGAGGCGGTGAAGATACCTGGGGCCCGCTTGGCTACAGTGCCTCCAACGCATTGGCTGTGCAGCAAAAGGATATGTCTGGAACATGGAGCACGTCCAGCAGCGGCTACGACATGTCGATCGACGTGGACGCCGACGGCAACGTGAAAGGAAGCACCACGGGAATCTTGAGCGGCGTGTGCAACCTGAGCGGAACCCTTCTGCAGACAGAGCCCACAACCTCGCGCAACATGTTCGACCTGAAGCTCACAGCCACAAATGCGGCAACGAAGACCGGTGATCGGGCCTGCACGTTCGATCAATCGGCCGAATATGACGGTTTGGCGGCAGTGTTCATGAATGCCGTCAGCGCTTACCCTGAAGAAGGCGCGTATCGCACGCTCATCTTCCACGCTGGAAGCGTTAATGGTGGGTTCTTGACAAATAACCTGCGCAAGCGTTGAGCCGCGACGCGGCCTGGGCTCAGCCCTGGATCTTCTCCAGGCAATACCCCAGCCCGCGTACCGTCGCAATCCGAATGGGCCCCTTCTCGATCTTCTTGCGAAGGCGATGGATGTACACCTCGATGGCATTGAGGCTGACTTCCTCGCCCCATTCGCATAGACGCTCCACCAGCTGGTCCTTGCTGACCAGCCGGCCTGCGCGCTGGAGCAGCACTTCGAGCAAACCCAGCTCGCGCGCCGACAGCTCCACCATCTTGCCGTCGATGGTGGCCACGCGGCCTGCCTGGTCGTAGACCAGCGGGCCGTGCCGGATGGCGTTGCTGGTGGCGCCCATGCCGCGCCGCGTGAGGGCGCGCACGCGCGCCTCCAGTTCCTGCAGCGAAAAGGGCTTGGCCATGTAGTCGTCGGCGCCGAAGTCCAGGCCCTTGACGCGCTCTTCCACGCTGTCGGCCGCGGTGAGAACCAGCACCGGCATCTGCTGGCCGCGTGCACGCAAGCGCTTGAGGATTTCCAGGCCATGCAGTCCGGGCAGGCCCAGGTCGAGGATCAGGAGATCGAACTCGCTGTTGGTCATGAGCGCCGCGTCGGCCTGGTTGCCGCTGGCCACGTGGTCGACCGCCGCGCCCGAGGTGCGCAGGCTGCGCAGCAGTGCGTCTGCCAGCACCTGGTCGTCCTCGGCAATCAATATGCGCATCGCGTTTGTCTCCTTCCACGATTCTAGAAGTCGCGGTGCCGTGTTGGTGGCAGGGCGAATCAGTGCTTGCCCGCCCTCTCAGGCGGGCTCGCCCGCTTCGCCGGCATAGGCCTCCAGCCCCAGCGCCACCACGGTGGCGATCTCGTTGCCCACGGCGGCACGAAATTCGTCTTCGGCCTGCGCCACGGCGCGCCGGAAAGCCTCCAGCCAGGCCAGGCCGTCGGCGGTGAACTGCACCTGCCGCGCCCGCGCGTCGAGCGGGTCGGGGCCGCGCGTGACCAGCCCCCAGGCCT
>JAFECZ010000761.1 GCA_018241905.1 Pseudomonadota bacterium | reverse complement strand
ATCTCGGCCCCAAGGCCAAACTCTCCCGCCGTGAAGGCACCGACCTGTTCCTGAAGAGCGCCCGCCGCTCCATCGCCGACAAGGCCAAGTTCGACTCCAAGCCCGGCCAGCATGGCCGCACCTCGGGCCAGCGCACCTCCGACTACGGCCTGCAGCTGCGCGAGAAGCAGAAGGTCAAGCGCATGTACGGCGTGCTGGAAAAGCAGTTCCGCCGCTACTTCCATGAAGCCGAACGCCGCCGTGGCAACACCGGCGCCAACCTGCTGTCCCTGCTCGAGTCGCGCCTGGACAACGTGGTCTACCGCATGGGCTTCGGCTCCACCCGCGCCGAAGCGCGCCAGCTGGTGTCGCACAAGGCCATCACGGTGAACGGCCAGTCGGTCAACATTCCGTCGTACCTGGTCAAGGCCGGTGACGTGGTCGCCGTTCGCGAGAAGTCCAAGAAGCAGACCCGCGTGGTCGAAGCCCTGCAGCTGGCCGCTCAAGTGGGCATGCCCGCCTGGGTCGAAGTGAATGCCGACAAGGCCGAAGGCGTCTTCAAGAAGACTCCGGACCGCGACGAGTTCGCTTCCGACATCAACGAATCGCTGATCGTCGAACTTTACTCGCGCTAATCGCGAGACCACGGGCCGCCATCTTTCGCGGCCCGTATTTGATTTTTCGGTTCCCGCTGGGAGGCATTCCAGTCGGGCGCTTCACCAGCCTTACCGGTGTAACGAACCGGGGGTATTGAGAGGAAGTCTGCATGCAAACCACCCTGCTGAAACCCAAGACCATCCAGGTCGAGCAACTGGCGGCCAACAAGGCCAAGGTGACGCTCGAGCCCTTCGAGCGCGGCTACGGCCACACGCTCGGCAACGCGCTGCGCCGCGTTCTGCTGTCTTCGATGGTTGGTTATTCGGCGACCGAAGTGACCATTGCCGGCGTTCTGCACGAGTACTCGTCCATCGACGGCGTCCAGGAAGATGTGGTCAACATCCTTCTGAACCTCAAGGGTGTGGTGTTCAAGCTCCACAACCGCGACGAAGTCACGCTGAGCCTGCGCAAGGACGGCGAAGGCCCGGTCACCGCTTCCGACATCCAGACGCCGCACGACGTCGAGATCATCAACCCCGACCACGTCATCGCGCACCTGTCGCAAGGCGGCAAGCTCGACATGCAGATCAAGGTCGAGAAGGGCCGCGGCTACGTGCCCGGCACGATGCGCCGCTATGCCGACGAGCCGACCAAGTCGATCGGCCGCATTGTTCTGGACGCTTCGTTCTCGCCCGTCAAGCGCGTGAGCTACACCGTCGAGAGCGCCCGCGTCGAGCAGCGCACCGACCTGGACAAGCTGCTGGTCGAGATCGAGACTAACGGCGCCATCACCGCTGAAGACGCGGTGCGTGCCTCGGCCAAGATCCTGGTCGAGCAGCTCGCCGTGTTCGCGCAGCTGGAAGGCGGCGAACTGGCAGCCTTCGATGCGCCCGCTCCGCGCAGCGCCCAGCAGTTCGACCCGATCCTGCTGCGCCCCGTGGACGAGCTCGAGCTGACGGTGCGTTCGGCCAACTGCCTGAAGGCCGAGAACATCTACTACATCGGCGACCTGATCCAGCGCACCGAGAACGAGCTGCTCAAGACCCCGAACCTGGGTCGCAAGTCGCTCAACGAAATCAAGGAAGTGCTTGCCTCGCGCGGCCTGACCTTGGGCATGAAGCTCGAAAGCTGGCCGCCGGCCGGCCTC
>JAFECZ010000760.1 GCA_018241905.1 Pseudomonadota bacterium | reverse complement strand
GGCGGGGATGTGCGGCGCCAGCTTGGGCGCCTGCGCGATCACGGTACTGTCGACGTTGCCGATCTCCCAGCCGGCGGCGCGCACGCGGCGTGCCGCCTCGGTCAGCAGCACCATCGAGTCGGCGCCGCGGAACTGCTCGTCGGTATCGGGAAAGTGCCGGCCGATGTCGCCCAGGCCCGCCGCGCCGAACAGCGCATCGGTGATGGCGTGCAGCAGCGCATCGGCGTCGGAGTGGCCCAGCAGGCCCGCCGTGTGCGGGATCTCCACCCCGCCCAGGATGAGCTTGCGGCCCGCCACCAGCTGATGCACGTCCCAGCCTTCGCCCACCCGGATGTCGATTGCGCTCATCACTTGCTCCTTTCGCGGGCTCGAAGCACTGCCTCGGCCAGCGCGAAGTCTTCCGGATAGGTGACCTTGAAGTTCTGCGCGCTGCCCGGCACCAGCAGCGGGGCCAGGCCGGTGGCCTCGATGGCGCTGGCCTCGTCGGTGACGGCGTCGCCCACGCGTTCCAGCGCGTCGAGCAGAAGGCCAAGGCGGAACATCTGCGGCGTCTGCGCAAGCCACTTGTCGGCGCGGGCCAATGTGCCGTGCACGCGACCGTCGCCGCTGGCGGTCTTGAGGGTGTCGGCCAGGCGCTGCGCCAGCAGGCCGCCGACGGCATCGTGTTCGCACGCGGCAATCAGCGCCTCGATCTGCGTGGGCGTGACCAGGCAGCGGGCGGCATCGTGCACCAGCACCCAGTCGTTGGCCTTGGCGCCTTGCTGGCGCAACGCGGCCAGGCCGTTTCGCACCGTGGACGCACGGCTGGAGCCACCCACCTGCAGCAATCGCTCCCCGGCGTTTTTCGGAAAGGCCGGCAAGGCGGCGGAGATTTCGCGGTCGTCGGGTGCCACCACCAGCGCAATGGTGGCAAAGCGGTCGGCCAGTGCGCGAAAGGCCTCGACGGTATGGGCCACCATGGGCCGGCCCGCGAGCCGCTCGTATTGCTTGGGGCCGCCGGCGCCGGCGCGGCTGCCGCTGCCGGCGCAAGGAATCAGGGCGTGAAGGTGTGGGGGATGGGACGAATGCATCGAAGGGTGCTCAAGTTGAGGTCATTCTAGAATTGCCGTACTGCACACCCCGCTCCGAACCCGGCGCGGGGTGTTCTGCTTTGCTTTTCGCACCCGCCCATGGATCTGCCCAACCTCAATCCCGGCAAGCGCTTCACCTTGCCACGCCCTCCCCTGTCGGCCGATGCGCTGCTGCTGGCGCGCCTGGCAGAGCGTGAAAAGGCCGCCGGCCGCGCCACCGCCGTCTTCACAGCCGACGCCAACGATGCGCAGCGCCTGATCGACGAGATGCGCTTCTTCGCGCCCGAGTTGCGCTGCGCGCTCTTTCCCGACTGGGAGACGCTGCCCTACGACAGCTTCTCGCCGCACCAGGACCTGATCAGCGAGCGCCTGGCCACGCTGTGGCGCATCAGCCAGCGCGAGGCCGACGTGGTGCTGGTGCCGGCCACCACGGCGCTGTACCGCCTGGCGCCGCCCGGCTTCCTGGCGGGCTACACCTTCGACTTCAAGACCAGGCAGAAGCTGGACGAAGCCAAGCTCAAGGCCCAGCTCACGCTGGCCGGCTACAGCCACGTCACGCAGGTGGTGAGCCCGGGCGAGTACGCGGTGCGCGGCGGGCTGATCGACCTCTTCCCCATGGGCTCGCCGCAGCCCTACCGGGTGGACCTGTTCGACGACGAGA
>JAFECZ010000075.1 GCA_018241905.1 Pseudomonadota bacterium | reverse complement strand
ATCGAAGACGATCTGGAAACGTTCGCCTGGCTCGATACCCAATGCTTCCGCGATCATCGAAAGTTTGCGGATCTGATTGCTGGACTTGACGCTGATGTTCGGTAACGTTGCGTCTACATGCTTGAAAGCGCCAGTCACCTTGCCTGAAAGATAGCTTGGAAGGTACACAACTCGCAGACGCGCAGCGACCGTGGATGCAGACTGAGTCACCATGGTTCTGATTGGCGCAGATAGATCAACGTTTTGGGACGCATAGGCGGCCACGGGTGAACTCGCCAGTTGCTCGGACACCCTGCGTTTGCGAGCTGCTATCAGCGCTTCGGCGGGCAGAGGCCGGCCCCGAATTCCGTAGATGGCGTGGTCTAGCCGGCAAAGAGCGGAAGAGGTTGCCACGACCTGACTTACTGCCATATTGGTGACGCCAAGAGTGCCGATCAAGTGCGCGGCCAACTCGGCGCGTGTCGCTGCGCCACCGTGCGTTTGCAGGATTTCGATGGCCCCAAGCTCAGTCTTCGAGAGAACCGAATTGGGATCGAGCTGAGCCTTCGCCGTGTACTTGTTATGACTATTGGCGAAGAGCCAACCCCAGCCCGAAAATAGCTCGGCCAGGACGTGCAGTGGCGGCACGGCAAGTGCGCGTCCCCCTTCTCGATAGAACCATCTGTCATCCGTCATGAGCGCGGAGGCGACGGTATCAATATCGACGCTGCCTGCCACAACGCTCATCAGCTTGCGCATGCGACTTGCGGCTGCACTACTTTCACTGTCGGCCAATGTGAACCACCCGGAGTCGGCATCGAGTAGGCGAAACCCCGGTGCCTTCGAGAACACTGCTTGAAGCGTTTCAAGGTCCTGTGCGATGCCCTGCTCTAGCGCGAGAAGACCCGCAATTCGAGTGAAGTTCGTGCATCCTACGAACGTACAGTCGCGCCGGGCGTGAGCCAAGGCCGCGCGCACCCAGGTGGCCGGAGTGGAAGCAGCCTCCAGAATGGGGACGGGCTTGTAGCCTGCAAGGGTGCGGGCCACCGGAAAGGCGTGGCGTACTGGGCTCTGCAGCCCCATGATGTCAGCGAACTGTATCGCGGCTTGAAGACCATAGCCATTGCCTAGAAAGCGGGCAAGCTGCGTGTTCGCGTCCTCCATTGGCAAAGGCATAACACGTGCGGCTGCGCTCAGAAGACGCTCGAGCGCCGGCATCTTTACTGGCTGCGCCCGCAGTGACTCCAGGATGGCTTCACAAATTTGACGTACACGTTCTCGCGTGATGCCGAAACGGTCACCTATCGATTGGAGTTCGAGTCCGCGCTCGCCACCGTGACGAGCGAGAAAGATATTGGTCCAGCGGTGCTGCGCGTCATCTGAGCCGGGTCGCCGGCCGGCATGTTCAACTCCGCAGAGCACCAGGTCGGCGAGTTCTTCCGCCCAGGACGCCTTGTCCGCCGCCAGTAGTCGTAGACATAGGTCGTGGGTCAGACCTGACAACACTGGCTTGCTCAATTGGGCTTCGATCCACTGGGGGAGCTTCTTCCCATCTACCCGCGGAAACCGCAGATCGTCGGGTTCGAGCGCATCAACCCATGGCGAGGAGAGGCAAGCGCGCATGCACTCGACAAAGTCGGCGTTGATCGGGACGTCGGCAAGAACTGCGATCCTGGTCGATGGTGTTCTGCGCCATGGGGTAGGAAGCCAGTAGAGCGCCTCCAACTTGGCCAGCACTCCTAGGGCGTCCGCAACGGGCATCTTCAACGCATCTTTGACTGTGCGAAGCGTCAATTGTGGGAACGCATTGATCGCCTGTTCATCCCGAAGCAATGGCAATATTCTCAGTCGCTCATCGTCGTGCAGGGCCCGGCGCCAGTCCTCGGAGATCTTGACGTTGACGCTCGAATTCCAGATGGCCTCAAACGACGCGCGGCGGCGCTTGACAAACTGCGCCCGCAATTCGCTGGTCGTGTGATTACTGGGCAAGGTTGGTCGGTTCCAGGCAAGCAACTCGCGCGACTCAACTGATCCTATGCCGCAGTCTAGAGGCCTGGCGACAAAGGGTACGGCGAAGCTGGGTAAGACCCGTGCGTGCCTGGGCCCGGGGGCCGCGACTGTCTCCAAGTTCACCTGGGCAATTTCCTCCAACCGGTGTGCGTGCGCAAGCGTATGCCCTGTTCTCTATCGAGGGTCGACGACTGTCGGTATTCGATCGATGGCATTTAGAACAGGATTCTGAAAAGATCGTGGGCTATTGCACAAGGAACTTTCTGGCGGAGTTGCGTGATTGCATCTCATCAATATTGATGAGGATGGTCGCATCTTCATAGTCTGCCGGCTCATACATGATCACTTTCCAGCGAACTGCACTTTTGCGTTTCTACGACGACAAACAGGACTTGGGTTTCCAGCACAGGCGTCGCGGAGCCCATGTATCGGCCATCACGGGTGTAATCGGCGAAGAACTTCTACTAGAACTTCTATGCCACTACTTCAAGTACCAGAGGCCCGCAGTGCATTGCGAGGTCCTGCCGGACAAGCCTAGAAGACGCGATGAGCCCATCGAAGGGAAACGCGGCAGCGGCAATTGGCTAGACGCCTGGGTGAAGCTTGGGGCGGGCCACCTTGCCCAAGTGGAGATTAAAAACTGGTCGGCTCACTCCCTGGGCGGCAAGACCCTCGCGCTCGACGCGACAGATGCCGTGATCGAAGCTGACGCAACGGCACGCTGGAAGAGCTTTTTCGGTGACAACGACAAGATGCCAAGCAGTGCCAGAAAGATCTTGCTGGACTACCCGATGCCTGGAGGAATCCAGCTTGCAATGCCAGTTGAGCGCATTCTGTGCTTTTGGCAGCCCGTGGTGCAGGACTCCTTGAAGCCGATGTCCAATGCGGTCATCTGCGGCAAGGAGATCAGCGTGTTCTCCGCTTCAATCTACTTGCGCCAGTTGGAAATGGAGTCGATTGAGCTCGATTGTCCGGATGTCGAGGAGCGGCTGCGGGTCCTGGAGGAGCTGCAACGGACGTTCGAATCGTCGCCGAACCTGCGCGCTGTTGCGTAGTCCGTGGCGTTGCTTTCCTTCGGATATGGCCCCCGAACATGGTCAGCACCAGGCTTTTTGAGCTGACATCTCTGTTGACCCATCCGAATACCTTGGCGCAGTTCTGCTGCGCAACCTGGAGGCTGCTATGAGCCCGGACTCGCTCACGTTTCTGGGCTGGGGTTAGGCGCGTGCGCCCGCTTTAGATCGAGCGAAAAACCGGCCCATTCGCCGCCGGCTGCGCCTGCGCCTCCTCCAGCGCCTGGATCACCTGACGCAGCCGCTCGCATTCGCGCTCAAGGGAGGCCACCCAGGCGCGCGCGTGCTGGGCCTCGTTGAAGGCGTGTTCGTGTAGGGCTGACAGGCCCCAGCGGCTTTCGAACCAGAGGGCCAACTGCACGGTGTCACCTTCCGGCGTATTGGAGCCACCGATTTCCGGCATATAGGAGCCGGCCGCGACGAGGTTGAAGGACACCATCGGGGGGCTCAAGCTTGAGCAGTTTTGGGCTCGCTGGCAAGGTGCTGGCGGATCACCGTGGGCAGTTGCCTGGGCGCGCGGTAGCTCTTGCCATCGAGCACCAGGCAATAGGCGTTGTGGCGCATGCGGTCCAGCGTCGCGCTGGCCAATAGCTTGTTGGCCGGGAAGGCCTGGTCCCACTCGGTGAGGTCCAGGTTGCTGGTCACGATGGTGGCCGCACTCTCGTAGCGCTCGGCCATGAGCTCGTGCAAATCTTCATCGGCGGGCGGGCGAAGTGGCTTGAGCCCGAAGTCATCGATGATCAGCAGCGACACGCGCGCGAGGTTGGCCAGCTTGCGCTCATAGCCTCCGATGGCGCGCGCCGCGTTCAACGCCGCGGTCAGTTGCGTGCAGGTGGCGAAGGTCACGTCCACGCCTTGGCGCACCGCGCAGTGGCCCAGGGCCTGCGCCAGGTGGCTCTTGCCGGTGCCACACGGCCCCACGATCAGCACCGGTGCGCGTTCGTCCAGGTAGCGCCCGGTGGCCAGTTCATGCACCAGCGCCCGGTTGAGCTGGGGCAGCCGATCGAAGTCGAACTGGTCCAGCGTCTTGCTGCTGCGGAAGGCTGCCCGTCGCAACCGGCAGGTGAACTTCTTCTGCTCGCGCCGCGCCACCTCGTCCTCGATGAGCAGGGCCAGGAACTCGGTGTAGGCGAGCTTGGAGTCGATGGCCTGGCGGTTGCGCGCCTCCAGCGAATCCAGGATGCCTGACAGGCGCAGTTGCTTCAGGTGCGGGCTGAGGGCCGGCATGGGGTTCATGGTGAGCACTCCTTGGGTCAGTGACGCGGTGCGTCGGGGTTGAACAACATCTGCGCGCTGCGCGCGAAGCGCGCGCCCGGCGCATGGATGTGGGCGTCATCGGCGGTGACGAGGGTTTGCTGGTCGAAGCCACCGACGAGGATGGTCTTGACCGTGCGGTAGTACGGACTCGAATGCAGCAGCGCCCGCGCGCAGGCGTTCTCCAGTCGCGCGGCGCCGAAGCGCTCACCCAGTCGCAGCACCCCCTGGGCCGCGCGCAAGCGCTCCAGGATGTGATCGGCCAGCAACTGATCAATGAGCTGGGCGCACGCAGTGCCCACTTCGCGCGCCTGCGCCAGGCACCAGGCGCGGTCGTGCGCGAAGAACTCCCGCGCCGCCGGCGGCAGGTGGTCGCGCACGCTCACGCGCTGGCCCGCGCGCAGGCCACGCGGGTGGCTGGCCACCAGTTGACTGTCCTGATACAAGAACACGGTGGAGTCGGTGGCGCGCAACCACAGCGTCTTGCCAACCAGTGTGAAGGGCACGGAGTACAGCACCCGTTCGTGCGCGACATGGCAGTCGCGATGCACCGATACCTTGTGCCAGGTGCCCAGATCTGGCGTGATGGCTGGCAGCGCTTGCAATTGCGCGCGCTCCAGATCGAAGAGCGTCAGCGGCGCCTGGCGGGTGGTGCCATGCACGCGCATGCCGGCTTCGCGCATCACCCAGGCGCGCGCCTGGGCGTTGAGGTCGGCCAGGTCGCGGAACTCGCGCAACGGCACGAAGCTGCCCTTGACGTACTTGACCCCGGATTCCACGATCCCCTTCTTCTGCGGATCGCGCGGTGGGCAGGGCTCGATCCTGAAGCCGTAGCCCTCGGCGCACTCGGCGTAGGCGCGCTGCACGACGGGGTCGTGGACGCTGGCCTTGAGGATGGCGCACTTGGCGTTGTCGATGATCAGCCGGCGCGGCACGGCGCCAAACCATTCGAAGGCGCGCCGGTGGCAGCCCAGCCAGGTGGCCACCGTCTGGTCCCACACGAACTCGACGTATTGGTGACGGCTGAAGCACAGCGTCATCACGAACGCCCAGGTGCGCCGCAGTGCACCCGCGGGATGCACGAGCATGGGGCCGGCGCCGAAGTCCACCTGCGCGGCCTCGCCCGGCTCGAAGCTCAGGGGCACGGTCGCCTCGGGCAGGCGCTCGCCGCGGATCGAGACGATCATGCGGTACATCGACGAGTAGCTGCCCTCGTAGCCGTGGTTGCGCCGCAGCGCCGCCAGGATCGTGGTGCCGCTGACGCCCTGCTCGAGCCAGGCGGCGATGCGCTGGCGATGCGCCTGCAGGCTCGAGACGGTGGAGGCGGCTTGTTTGGGTGCGCCCAGGGCTGCGGCGATCTCGGCGTCCTCGGGCAGGGGCACCTGGGCATCGAGCCAGCCATGCTGCTGGGCCAATGCGCGCAGCGTCGCCAGCTTGTTGCGGCCCATGCAGTGGCTGCGCGCGATCTCTCGCTCGGAGGCGCCGCGGCGCATCTGCGCCAGCACGATTCGGTACTGAAACATCTCGATTCTCCTTCGGCTCATCGCGGCCTCCGTGGCGGACTTCATCAAGCCCGCCACTTCAGCACGCGATCAGCCCAGTCAGATCGAGGCGTCCTTCAACTCAAGTGGCTCCAATATGCCGAAAACGCAGTGGCTCCTTTACGGCGGAAATCCACTGGCTTCATTGCGCCGAAAACCCGCCGGCTCTTATGTGCCGGAAGATGACACACGGCGCGGGGGGCGTGGCCGGCGGCGATGTAGCGCTGCAGGGTGCGCAGGCTCAGGCCCAGGTGCCGGGCGATTTTCTTGCGCGGCGCGAGCTGGTCGGCGAGCAGGTAGGCCAGTGGCGGCAGGCGTGCGGCCGAGGGGGCAAGGAAGGGCATGGGGGACCTCCTGGAGAACGGGAGGCCATGGAGCCGGCCTTGCAAGTCAAGTGTCAATCTGTCGCCATGCAGATGGTGCCCTGCCCTGCCCTGTTTCTCCTCTGCGAAGCCTGCTTTCGCATGCAAGAAAGAGCGCAAAAAACATAAACCCTACTGAGTAGCTGAATGCATTCCTGGGTCGGATTGAGACGCCGTGTGCCGCCGTGCGTGTACCGCTAGCTTCCCTGCAGCCGCACAGTGCCGACCAACTGGGCCGAGAGCTTCTCGGCGGCAGCGGCGCTGCTCCGACCCGGCCGATGGCGCCGAGCGGTCTCGCAGATCGCGGTGCCGACACCAGTCATCGACGGCAGGTAGTAGCTGCGGTGTGTGCACTTCACCTGTGCCGACGGCGCGCCGCGCTTGATTAGCCACATGTTGACCTCGGCACCTTCGATAGCACCCAGCTCAGCGTGCTTGGAGTGGGTCAGGTCGGCCAGCTGGGCCGGGTCCCGTTCGGCCAGGTCGAGGAAGCGCTGATCCCACTCGACGTTGTTGAAGCCAGCGCGCTCGCCGTGCGCAGGCTGAGCGGCTCCTCGTCACCGAATCAGGCAGCATCAGAATGAAGCGAATGCTCATCAACGTGCTGAACAGTGCTGCCGATCGAGTGCCTGGCGTAGCTCTCGATGCGGCGATTCATCGCCCCCGACTGATCGCAGTAGCAACCCATTCTCAAGCTGGCGACATCACTGTCGCTCGAAGCCAGGAACGTATCCGACATGGAGAATGCCGGCCGTAGATCGAATCTTCCGCGCTTCGAAGTATTCGATGGAGTTCCAGAATCGAAGAAGCTGCTCCTCATCTTCAAATTGGATGACCGTCATGCGCTGGGCGTCGTGCCCACCTTCCAGCGTCTTCTCGACGCTTCCGCGTACGACGTATTGCCCGCCGTATCGCGCGACGATGGGGGCCGCGACTTTCCGATACGCTTCATAGCGGATCGGATCAGAGATCGCGATCGTGCGAACGACCAAGTAGGCTGCCATGGAGCTTCCCTGTTCGCCTGGCTTCAGGAAGCCTGCCAGGACGGGCCTCCCTGCTGCTCGCAGAACTGAATCATGTTGCCGTCGTCGTCGTAGAAGAGGAATGACTTTCCGGTTTTTGCCCAACGCCAGACGTAGGATGTATTGGGCTCATAGCCGGCGGCTTTCACTTTCTCGAACCAGGTGTCGATGTCCGCAACCTGAAAGCCCAGCTCATGAAACCCTGTGTGTGCGTACCGCAGCATCTCGGGCGGCGTTTTCTGAATCTTGGGGACCTCGCACTGCTGGAGCTCAATCATCGCTCCGTCCTGCGAGGTCAGCAGCACCATTTGCGATCGAGCGCCCTCCACTCCGAAGATGTCCTCCAGCAGTTTGGGAGACACCCGCGTGTTGGGGTCATCCGCTGGCCCGTCGGGAATGGTGGCGCGATGGGATACCTTAAACCCCAAGAGGTCGACATAGAGCTTGAGTGCCTTCTCCATATCGCTTACGAAAACGCCCATGTGATGGAAGCGCATCATTTTCTTTCTCCTAGTTCTTTCTGACAGTTGATGTCGCTTGGCATTCAGGCGACTAAAGACTCGTCCATTCCGCGTCCTGCAAAGAACGCAAGTCTCGGATTCAGACGTCTACTTGGCTGCAAAGGTACTGAGCACGTAACTCGGCATGCTCAGTGCGCCGTCAATGACAACATCCTGTCCTGTGACGTAGCTCGAAACGTCCGACGCGAAGTAGAGGGCGAGGTGAGCCACCTCGTCCGAACTCCCCGCTCTCTTCATAGGGACGCTGTCTCTCAGAGCATCGACATACGGTTGCGTCTCATTGAATTCGTTCAGGATGAATCCTGGGCAAAGCGTATTGACGCGTATGCCATCGGCAGCAAACTCCCTCGCGGCCACTTTGCCGATGCCGCGCATTGCCCATTTGCTCGCGCAATAGGCAGCGAAAGGTGTCCCTGTCACGCTGGACGTTGAACCAATGTTGATGATGGAGCCACGTCGCGCCTTCCTCATGGTCGGAACAACTGCCCTGATGCCAAGAAACATGGAAGTGGCGTTTGACTCGAAAGTATTGTTCCAATCTTCCAGCGACGTGCTCATGATGTCATTGCGATCATTGACCCCGACGTTGTTGACCAGGACATCGATGGTTCCGCGCCAGGCGAGCAGCTCGGCCACCGCAAGGTCCCAATCTTTCTCTCGTCTTGCATCCAATCGCATGTATCTGGCGTCCCCTCCGGCAGCGACGATCTCTTTCACCAATTCGGCCCCGCGATCGTCCAGGATGTCGGCCACCAAGACAGAGGCGCCTGCCGAAGCGAACAGCCTGGCTTCCGCGGCGCCGATGCTCCTGGCGCCACCGACGTTGAGTACGGCCTTGCCGTCTAGTACCTTGTTCATGAAGTTCCCTTGCTGAAGAAGTTGCACATACCGTCCAGCGCAATGCCTGATCGCGCATTGGTTTGATCCGCGTCCAGCCACTCATATGTACACTGACGATATTAATGAGTATACGCATTGTATTTGCGGATTCAGCTTGGGGTATTCCCTGCGGTATGGAGGGAGTCAGTCGTTTCGCCACGAGAACATCTTCGTGAAACTGATTGGTATACTGATGAAAATGACCGATGCGCCTTCAACGCCGATCTTCGACATCTACAGTGCGCCCGGGCATTTGATTCGCCGGGCCCAGCAGATCCTTGTCTCGCTCTTTCTCGAGCAAACCGGTGGCGTCATCACCCCGATCCAGTTTGGCGTCCTCGCCGTGCTGGAATCACAGGGCGAACTGGATCAGATCACCTTGGCGCAGCGACTCGCCCTTGATGCTTCGACGTCAGGATCCGCCCTGGAGAGGGTGGAGAAGAAGGGGTGGATCGCGAGGCGGGTGCACGACCAGGACAAGAGGCGTCGACTGGTCAGTCTGACGGATGAAGGCAGAGCGCTCCTCCTTGCGTTGCGAGATGATGCCGAAGCCGTCCAGCATCGCCTGCTGGACTCGCTTGACCCGAAGGAGCGCGCGATATTCATGCGGCTTCTGACGAAGGTCGTGAATCACAACAACGATGTGAGCCGAGCTCCCTTGCGCATCGAGTGAACAGACGCGCTTTGCGCCACGCCAGACCTTGTGCGGCGCGAGCTGGCGCCCTCGTTTGACGGCGCGTACCTGCCCGCTGTCAATTGCATAAGCGCCGTTCTCAGCAATGGCCGTTGGCCCAAGGACCCATCGTTGCGTCGAAGTCGTCGACGCCCTGACTGATCGCTCTCGTCACCAGCCTATCGGGCCGCCAGATGCGCCGGAGGCGCAGCCGAAACTGCGTCGCTAGTTGGCCATAACGCCATAACGCCATAACGCCATAACGCCCGCAAGACATTGCCACGAACGACACGACTGCGGGTATCTCCCAGTGAATTCAAGCTAGGTCATGAGCACACTCATGGTTATGAACAGTGTACTCATGAAATCGCAAGAATTCGCTTGTGCCTGCCGCGCGGCGGACTGGGACCGCGAGGTCGATCTGGTTGTTGTGGGCGCCGGCGCTGGAGGCATGGCGGCAGCCTTGGTTGCGGCGATCGAGGGGCTGGACGTCCTTGTGTGCGAAGCCAGCCCCCAAGCCGGGGGAACGGCAGCTACTTCGGCGGGAACGGTATGGATCCCAGGAAACCAGCAGGGACAGCGGGCGGGCCTTGGCGACACCGTTGACGCGGCGCGGCGCTATCTCAAGGCCTTGATTGGTTCCAACGAGAGGGACGCGCTGCGCGACGCGTACCTGGAGAACGCGCCAAAGGTAATCGAGTACTTGCGCCAGCACTCTCGGGTGAGATTCGTTCCTTGTGAAATGCATCCGGACTATCAAGATCTGCCGGGCGCCGCCACTGCCGGTCGAGCGATGTCCCCTGAGCCGTTTGACGGCCGTGTGTTGGGCAGGGCGTTTGCTCGCGTGCGAGCGCCAATCCAGGAGTTCCTGATTCTGGGCGGAATGATGGCCGGCAAGGAAGACATACCCCGCTTGGTCGGTCGATTCCGCTCGGTACGCAACTTCGCGCATTCTGCTGGGCTGTTCCTGCGCTATGTGATCGACCGCGCCAGCGGCTACGGTCGGGGGACCCGACTTGTGATGGGAAACGCGCTGGTTGCACGCTTATTCGCAAGCTTGAGAGACAGACGGGTACCTATCCTCTTCGAGACCCGGTTGGTTGAGATCCTGAAAGCAGGTGGGTCGGTCACGGGCGCAGTCATTCAGACGCGTCAGCGGTTGGAGCGGATCCACGCCCGTTACGGAGTCGTCATGGCCACTGGCGGACTTGCCCACGACCGAGCCATGCGTCACGCGCATCTGCCGCAGCCCGTGCCTTTGCATTCGCTGGCCTGTCCCAGCAATCAGGGCGACGGACTGCGCCTGGGCCAGATGGCTGGTGGCACGATTGGCGACGTGGCGGGGAGCAGTGGGGGATTTTGGACGCCCTCGTCCGTGACGCGATTGCGAGGTCGCCCGTGGGGCGGTCTCTTTCCACACCTGTCGCTCGACAGGGCCAAACCAGGGCTGATCGCAGTCAACTCCGAGGGCAGACGCTTCGTGAATGAAGCAGTTTCGTACCACGACTTTGTGCTTGCGATGTTCGACTCCCATCGCAGCGTGCCAACGATACCAGCCTATCTCATTTGCGAGCAGCAGTTCGTGGCCAGATACGGGTTAGGCCTCGTATACCCGGGCGCTTCAGACCTGGCTCGACACGAGGCTGAGGGATACATCTTTCGCGCCTCGACGCTCAGCGAGCTTGCGCAGAAGATCGGGGTGAATGCCGAAGGCCTGGCGCAGACCGTGGAGCGCTACAACACCCATGCACGCGATGGCGCGGACCCCGAGTTTCATAAGGGCAGCACCGCGCTCAATCGCTTCAACGGCGATCCGGCGCATTCGCCGAATCCATGTCTGGCGCCCATTGAGCATGGACCATTCTGTGCCATGGCGGTCTGGCCCTCGGAGATCGCCTGCAGTACCGGCTTGATGACAGACGAACACGCCCGGGTGCTCGATCAGGATCAGCGGCCCATTCCAGGACTTTACGCGTGTGGCAACGACATGACATCAATCATGGACGGCACCTATCCTGGACCGGGAACGACGCTGGGTCCGGCGCTTGTGTTCGCCCACCAGGCGATTCGCCACATTTTGAGCCGAAAGCACATCGCTGCGTAGCCCTGCGCCCCTTTCATCAAGAGCGGCGTCTAAGGCATTCCATTACGGCCCAAGCGTCTCCCAAGTACGTCGCTCCACGTTCCGCGTTCCGACCTTCTCCATACACCTCTGCCCCTACCCCTAAGCATCCAATCCATGGAGTCCACAATGTCTTCTGCAGTTCCTGTTTCGCCCAAATCTTCTGCCAAAAGAGCCGCCGTGGCCAGTCTCGTCGGAACGACGCTCGAGTGGTACGACTTCACCCTTTTTACCCTCTACTCGGCACTGATCTTTCCTCAACTGTTCTTCGTAGGAGTTTCGCCTCAGGTAGCGATGATCCAGTCGCTTGGTGTCTTCGCGGTCGGCTTCCTGGCCCGCCCCGTAGGAGCCCTGTTCTTCGGTCGAATGGGCGACAAATACGGCCGCAAGAAAGTTCTGGTCTCGACGCTGCTGGTAATGGGCGGCGCGACCACGTGCATCGGCCTGCTCCCGACCTATGCGCAGTTTGGAGTTCTGGCGCCGATTCTTCTGTTGGTTCTGCGGCTTGCTCAGGGATTTGCCGCCGGGGCGGAGCTAGGCAGCGCTATCACCGTCGCGGCCGAGTTCTCGTCCCGCAAACGCCGAGGGCTCTGGGCATCATTCCCCGCCATGGGCAACTTCGCCGGACTAATCTTGTCCGCCGTCGCGTTCCGCCTCGTCAATCAACTCCCCGAAGAGCAGCTCTACAGCTGGGGTTGGCGAGTACCCTTCCTGGCCGGGTTCGTCGTCGTGGTCGTCGGCATCATCGTTCGACTGGGCCTAGGCGAAACCCCCGCGTACCTGGCAAAGCAGGCCGAAGGTACCGTGCAGCACGCAACCCTGGGCGTGATCATCAAGTCTGCATGGAAGCCGATGGTCGTCCTTGGAGTCATCTACTTCGCTTGCAATGGCCTGTCCTACTTCTTCCAGGCGCTCGGTGCCGCCTATGCAAGCAGTTTCCTTGAACTGACCGGCGCCAAGGTGGCTAACGGCGTCCTGATCGGAAGTATCGGCGGATTCTTCACCGTCCCACTCTTCGGCTTGCTGTCGGACCGCATCGGCCGCCGGCCGATCATCATCATCGGCATGCTGTTTGGCATTGTTGCCGCCGCAATGCTGTTCTTCGTGCTCGAAAAGGGCAGCGCGAGCGGGTACATCGTCGTTATGTTCATCGCCCTCGCGCTTGCCAACGCCGGATACAACGCAGGCGTCAACAGTTTCGGATCGGAGCTGTTCAGCACCGAGGCCCGCCTGACCGGAATGACGGTCAGTCGGGAGGTCGCGGGCAGCCTTGGTGGCGGACTTGTGCCGCTCATCGGCGCAAGCCTCATGGGCCTAGCCGGCGGTCCTCAATACGCCCTGATGGGGTTGTCCGTCGCTCTCGCTTTTATTGGCATCGTTACAGCCCTGATCGTTCGAGAGACCCGCGGCATCTCGCTCGACGAGCCGGATTTCTCGCTCAATGCGCATCCGGTCGCCGACACCGTCCACCCAAGGCAACCGGTCATTGCAACAACAAAATGATCAGTGTGGGGGCGCTGGTGCAAACTTTCTGCGCAAACGCCCTTTTTCAGCACGCGTTGCATCGATCGAGCTGAAAAGACTGCGTTCCAAATCGCAGACGCGACGTGGTCCGCGAAGGCAGTCGGCCGAGGTGGAATCGACTTTTGCGAATGCTCCAAATCGCGTCCTGATGCATGCCAAAGCGCGCAGCCTTGTATTCGTCAGTCGCGCAACTTACGTAGCGCGGCTCCTGGAAATTGACGCTGACCACGACCGGGTCGAACTCGCGTGCAGTGAGGTAATGCCACGCTCAGTGATGGCTTGGTGGAGGAGAAGACACCGACACAAGCGAATTCTGCATTGCCAACACCGGGTCCTTGTCGCTCGGAGCGACGCCCAGGTCAAAGTCGGTCACCTTTTGACGTCTCCCCCACCCACCAATGCGCCACCGGCCCCGAACCTTAAGGGTGATGCGAAGGAGGGAGTCCGCACTTAGGCTTTCTTCATTTCAACCTCGAAGGGAATGAAATGCCTGCCACGCTGGCGCTCGCCAGGACAAGCCTCTGGCAAGCAGCGCCCAGATCGTGCGGGCGATCTTGTTGGCCACGGCCGCCACGACGACGCTGTAAGGCCTGCGCTTGAGCAGCGAGGCCATCCACGCCAGGTGAGTGCCCCCGATCTGACTACGGCCCTGGCGCCATGCATCAACAGCGTTCGCAAGTAGGCGTCGCCTCGCTTGCTGATGCCCAGCTGCCGCACAGCGACCTCCAGTGCCGCTCTGGCGCGGCACCAAACCGATCAGGCGGCGAACTCGCGCGCATCCTTGAAGGCCGAGGGCGATCCCATACTGGCGACGACGCGGTGGCGGTCATCAGGCCCACACTGCGGATCTCGGCAACGGCGTTCTAGAATCAATTGGGGATTGTCGTCTGAGCACTCGACGGAAGTGCATGTTCGCAAATCGAGGAAAGGCAGTCCGCTACCGACTGATGTGTAGGGCTGTGCTGCGAGGACGACTATGTCAAGGAAAGACGACCTCATCAAGGATTTCCCAGAGATGGCCGTCAAAGAATAGGCGATCGACAAGGAGAACACCGCACCTCAAGATCCCAAGAAAGTCAGCGGTGGCCGGAAGATTATTTCCCTCGAACGGGAGCAGGAAGTGCGCGACTGGGCTCGAAGCCTCGGATACCGGAACAGCAGTTCCGCCCTTCCCTCAGTACAAGCCGCCTGGCTGCACAACCGATGTCAACCATTGAACCTTCTGGCGAAGGCCCCTTTTTGGACCTTCTAGCTCGTGTTGGCCACCTACCCTCATCGAAGAGATTTGGCGAGCATACGAAAGTGCCTTTGCTGCATCGACGCACCTCGTATACTCGTCTTATTGATCAAGCGGCTAATTAAATGACGACGATAGCGCGCGCGAGTACACCGCGGGTCAAGCAACGAAAGCCCGGCCGGCCCGAGGGAACCAGTGCCGTACGCGACGAGATCATGGACGCAGCCGAGGCGCAGTTTGCGGAGCTCGGCTATGCGGGCACCACGCTGCGCGAGATTGCTGCCGCCACCAACGTGACTCAAGCACTGATCAGCTACTACTTCGGCTCCAAGTACGGACTGTTCGAAGAGACGTTCCTGCGGCGCGGCCAGGTGATCTCCAAGCAGCGGGTCGACCTGCTGGAGGCGCTGCTCGACCAGGGCAAGCCCACGGCGCGCGACATCGTGCATGCCTTCCTCTCCCCCACGCTCGCGCTGCGCGCAACTCCGCAGGGCCGGGCGTTCCTGCGCCTGCAGGCCCGGCTGCACACCGAGCCGCCCGAGATCTCGTACAAGCTGCGCACGCATGCCTACGGCAGCTCCACGCAGCGCTACGTCGAGGCCCTGCGCCTGGCCCTGCCGCAGCTGGGCGAGCTGGACGCCTACTGGCGCATGACCCTGATGGTCGGCACCTACCTCTATGCCTTCTCGGACACGCACCGCATGGAAGAGATGACGCCCCAGGGCCTGTACGACCCGGACGACACCGAGGCGCTCATCGAGCAGGTGACGCGCTTCGTGGTGGGCGGCTTCCAGGCGCCCTGACAGCGCCCCCGCCGCCCTGCCCTGCGGCTAGGCGGGCAGTTGCCCGTAGAGCGCCTGCAGGCTGATCACGTCCGCGTACTTCTGCCGCATGTCGAACAGGCTGGCCTCGTGCGGGCCGATGGCGCGGTCGCCCACGCAGTCCTCCACCACCACCGGGCGGAAGCCCCAGCACATGGCGTCGACCACGCTGGCGCGCACGCAGCCGCTGGTGACGCAGCCGGCCACCAGCAGCGTGCGCACGCCGCGCTGCGTGAGCCAGGGCGCCAGGTCGGTGCCGAAGAAGGCCGAGGGCACGTTCTTGCGCACCACCCGTTCGCCCGCCACGGGCGCCAGCACGTCGACGATGGCGCTGGCCGGCGAATGCTCCTTCAGCCCCAGCATGCCGGGCACCTTGGTGCTGAAGATGTTGGCGTCGCTGTCGTCGTCGGCATAGACAATGCGGCTGTGCGCCACCGGCCAGCCGCGCTCGCGCGCGGTGGCCAGCAGGCCCACGGTGCGGTCGATCGCGCCCGGGATGTTGCCGCCGCCGAAGGTGCCGGAGTCGGCAAAGCCGTTTACGAAGTCCACGATCAAGAGGCCGATGGGCGGCTGCACGCCCAGGCCGGCACCGAAGCCCTGGCGCTGGTAGACCTGCGACT
>JAFECZ010000759.1 GCA_018241905.1 Pseudomonadota bacterium | reverse complement strand
ACGGCGCCGGGGCCGGTGGCGACGACGCTAGTGCTCGTGCTGTTGACTTGGCAGCCGCTGCCTTGCGCTCGCGCTGGACCTGCGCGATGTCGCTGGCAGCGCGTCGGCGCTTGCCGGCCTCCTTGCGCCGCAGCGCCAGGAAGGCCTCGATCGGGTTGTCGCCGGCGCCGAATTCCAACTGGCGTCTGCGCTTGGCCTTGAAGACCTCTTGGCGCACCAGCAACGAATGCGGCTCGTGGCGCCAGGGGCCGCTGGCCAGTAGATCGTCCAGCACCTGGCCGTCCTCGGTACTGGCGCGCACTCGCCGAAGATCGCCTTCGTCGTAGTAGATGCGCAAGCGTTGACCCACGAGGCCGCTGTGCCGCGCCAGCCATTCGCTGGTGTACCGAACGTGAAAGAACGTGATGTAGGGCCGCTCACCGCGGCCCAGGTTGCCATGCACGCGGCATAGCACCGGGTCGTGCAGCAACTCGGAGCGCTCGCGCAGCGGCAGGGGAATCAGGCGCAGTCGCACGGGCTCGCGGCCGATGCCCAAGACGTGGCGCTGCATCATCTCCAGCGGCGTCAGACCGCCCAGGCCGGCATGCGGGGTGCCGTGGTAGTTCCACACCGTCAGGTCGAGCAGCTCCTCCAGCTCCTGAGTCGTGACGATCAACCGCAGCGTGTCCTTGGGATCGCGCAATCGCTTCAACGCCGCCTGCGCCGCACCTCGGCCGGTGAGCGCACCCGGCAGGCGGCGCGAGAGCGTGGCGGTGACGGTGCCGAAGAAGCGTTCGATGAAGGGCCGGTCATCGGGCTGGTAGGCGGGGCCGAAGTCGGCGGCGCAGCCCAGTGCCTCGCACACCACGTCCAGACTCGTGGCCGCGAGGTGCGCCCGCGCGTTGTCCAGTCGGATTTGGCGCCAGCAGGCGTAACGCGTCTGCTCCACCGCCTGCGAAACGAAGCCGCCCGAGGGTAGGAGACTGAGGCCCGGGAGGGTCAGTTCGGGCACGCTGGCCGGCGTGACGGCGCGCCGAAAGGTCGCAATGGCCTCGAAGCGACTGCACTCTCGCTTGGTCGACAGGCTGTAGCCCAGGATGCAGCGAGTGGCCACGTCGATTATCGCCAGCAGCCACACCCGTTCGGTCTCATAGCTGTGCTCGCCGCCCAGCGGATCGCGGTCGATGACCTTCAGACGCACATCCATCTTGTGGGCGTCGAACTCGACCGTGTCGAATGCATCGCTGGCGCCGCGCTCGGGCAACTGGCGCAACGCCGACGCCGGCTTGATGCGCGTGCCCGCGGCGTGGGCGGCAAGGTCGAAGTCATCCTGCATCCAGGCGCGCAACGTGCGTCCGAGCGAGCGGATGGCCTTGTCTTGCTGATTCAAGGGGTAGTCCCCGGCGCCCAGGCCGAGCTCGCGGCACTCGCGGCGGAAACGGGCCGCCGCTTCCTTGACCCCTGTCAGGCGACCCGGCTCACCGGGTTGCAGCTTCACGTTGGAAACTTCGAGCTCTCGACGCAACTGGACCGCCAGACTTGGATGTCTGCGCAACAATTGGGTGAAGGCGCCCGCATTGCCCGCCTTGGAGTGCACGAGGACACGTGGTGCGATGCTTCGCTCGTAAGGCTGGACGCGTACGTGCGGCACCAACGCGCGGTAACCCCAGAGCCGACCATCCGGATGTGCCTGCTGGCCCTGACGAACGAGTCGCAGGACGGTCGAACGGTGAACGCCGCAGTCCTGCTCAATGC
>JAFECZ010000758.1 GCA_018241905.1 Pseudomonadota bacterium | reverse complement strand
TGACGGTGGACGTGGTGGCCGCGCCGCGCTGGGAGTTTGCGGTGGATGCGGACAACCACGGCACCGAGGAATCGGGCCGCTACCGCCTGGGCGGCACCGCCCGCTGGCTCAGCCCCTTCGGCATCGGCGACAACATCGACTTGCGCCTGATGGGATAGGACCAGGGCATGGTGTTCGGCCGCGCGTCGTACGAGGCGCCCATCGGCGCCGACGGGCTGCGCGTGGGTGTGGGCGCCGCGCATGTGCGCTACGAACTGGGCGGCGACTTCTTTGCGCTCGACGCGCACGGCACGGCCGACATCCTGGACGCGTCGCTCAACTACCCGCTGATCCGTTCGCGGCGGCAGAACCTGTTCCTGCGCGCCGGCGCCGACCTGCAAGACCTGTCGGACCACTTCGACGCGCTCAGCTTCGAATCGAAGAAGCGCGTGTACGGCGCGGGCCTGGGCTGGGCCTGGGAGCTGCGCGACGACTGGCTGGGCGGCGGCTACTGGGCGAGCTCGGGCAACTACTACCACGGCAGGCTGGACATCCGCGATGCGCTGAGCGAGGCGGTGGACCAACTCGGCCGCCAGACCGAAGGCAACTTCGACAAGCTGACCTTCCGCTTCTCGCGCCTGCAGGCGGTGGTGCCGCAGCACTCGCTCTACCTGAGCCTGGGCGGGCAGTGGGCCAACAAGAACCTGGACCCGTCGCAAAAGCTGTCGCTGGGCGGGCCGCGCGCGGTGCGCGCGTATCCGACGGGCGAACTGCTGGTGGACGAGGGCCTGCTGGGCACCGTCGAGTGGCGCTGGTCGCTCAACGACGAAGTCACGCCCTACGTCTTCTACGACGCTGCCCGCGGAAAGATCGCCAAGGACCCGTTCCTCAGCGAGACCAACAACACGCAGAGCCTGCGCGGCGCCGGCTTCGGCGTGTCGTGGGCGCGGGCGGGCAACTTCGCCATCAACGCATCGCTGGCCTGGCGCGCCGGCACGCGCGAAGCCATCACCGACGGCGGCGGCCACAACCCGCGGCTGTTCGTGCAGTTGCAGAAGTTCTTCCAGTAGCAGTCAGGGCGGGCCAGAGACATGAAGCAGCAATCCACAACCCGTAGTGCGCGCCGGCGGCCCGCCGCCGTGCGCGAGTTGCGGCTCACGCCGCTGATGCTGAGTCTGGTGTGCCTGGGGGTGACGCCTGTGCTGGCGCAGGTGCTGCCCACCGGTTTCTCCCAGGTGGCTGGCGAGGTGTCGCAAAGCCAGTCGGGCGCCGTGATGACCATCAACCAGGGGACCCAGCGAGCCATTGCCCAATGGCAGACTTTCTCGATCACCGATGGTGGCAAGGTGAACGTCGTGCAGCCGAGCACTACCAGCATCTTGCTCAACCGCGTGGTCGGCAATGAGATGTCGAGGATCGAGGGCAAACTTGCACTCACGTCGAACGGCCATGTGTTCCTGACCAACCCCAACGGGGTGCTGTTCAGCAGTGGTTCTTCGGTGAGCGTTGGCGGCCTGGTGGCGACCACCATGAAGCTGTCGACGTCCGACTCCGACTTCATGAACCCTGCCACCCGACAATTCACCTTCGAGCGCGCCGCGCCTCCCCAGCCGATCCTCGACTCCAATTCCTACAAGGTCGTGAACCAGGGAACCATCACGACCACGAGCCCTGGCGCCACCGTGGCGCTGATGGGCTCGAGCGTGAGCAACGAGGGCATCATCAACGTGGCGCGCGGCTCCGTGGGGCTGGTGTCGGCCGACACGAT
>JAFECZ010000757.1 GCA_018241905.1 Pseudomonadota bacterium | reverse complement strand
CCGCCTTCAGCTTGCCGGCCTTGACGTAGGGCATGGCGGTGAACAGGCTGGGGAACATCATCTGGGTCTGCCCGCCGATGGTGTCCGTGATGGCCGGCGCCGAGCCCTTGTAGGGCACATGCACCATGCTCGTGCCGGTGGAGAGCTTGAACATCTCGGCGGCGAAATGCGGCGCGGTACCGTTGCCGGCCGAGGCGTAGCTGGTCTTGTCCGGCGCGGCCTTGAGCAGGGCGACCAGCTCCTTCGCGTCCGACGCCTTCACCGCCGGATTGAGCACCATCACCGTGGCCGAGGAGCCGACCATGGCGACCGGCTCGAAGTCCTTGACCGGGTCGTAGCGCAGCTTCTGCAGGGCGGGGTTCATCGCATGCGTGGCGATGTAGCCCAGCATCAGGGTGTAGCCGTCGGGTGCGGCACGCATCACGTATTCGCTGGCAATGGCGCCGTTGGCACCGGCCTTGTTCTCGACGATGACGGGCTGCTTCAGCGTGGTCGACATGGCCTGGCCGATGACGCGGGCCATCGCGTCGTTGGCGCCGCCGGCGGCCGTCGGCACCACGATGGTGATGGCCTTCTCGGGATAAGCCGCGGCGGCGGCACCGCACGCCAGGGTGGCGGCCAGCGCCACGGCGGCAGCGCCGGAAACCTTGTGGATCTTCATCATTTGTCTACTCCGGTGGATCGTTCGAAAGTGCTATGCAGGCTTTTGTTTGCCCTTGGATCGAATGGTCCGCCTCCCGGAGAGTTTTGAGAATTGCATGTTTAAGATCGATTGATGCACACTGTCGATCAGTGAAGAACCACGGGCATGGCAGGCAAGCATGGCAATCAACTTCAACCTGAACGACCTGCAGGCCTTTCGCGCGGTGGCCGAGCAGAAGAACTTCCGCAAGGCCGCAGAAGCGCTGCATGTGTCGCAGCCGGCCTTCAGCCGGCGCATCGAGAAGCTCGAGGAGGCGCTGGGCGTGCGCCTGCTCGACCGCACCACGCGCCGGGTGAGCCTGACCTCGGTCGGCCGCGACTTCGACCGCGCCGTCCAGCAGCTGCTGGACGACCTGGACCACACGCTCCTGGGCATCCGCGGCGTGGCCGCCACGCGCATGGGGGAAGTGACGATCGCCTGCGTGCCGTCGACCGTCTATTACTTCCTGTCCCAGGTGATCGCGCAATATCACGAGCGGTACCCCAAGATCCGGGTCAAGGTGTTCGACGCCAGCGCCAACGACGTGCTGTCGGCAGTCTCCCGCGGAGACGCCGACTTCGGCCTGAACTTCGTGGGCGGCAAGGAGCCTGACATCGAGTTCAAACCCCTGCTGGAAGAGCGATTCGTCGCGGCCTGCCGGCGCGACCATCCGCTGGCGCGCAAGCGCCGCGTGCGCTGGACCGAACTGGGGCAGTACGACTACATCTCGGTCAGCAAGGCCTCGGGCAACCGGCTGCTGCTGGACCAGGCTCTGGCCCACCTGGAAGGCCGCCCGCAGAGCATCTACGAGACGCAGCACGTCACCACGACCCTGGGCATGGTCGAGGCCGGCCTGGGCGTGGCGGCGGTGCCTTCGATCGCCATGCCCGGTGCGGACCATCCGCTGCTGGTGAGCGTGCCGCTGTACGACCCGGTTATCACCCGCAAGATCGGGCTCATCCGGCGCAAGGGCCGCAGCCTCTCGCCGGCGGCGCAGCAGCTCTACGCCTTCTTCTCGGAAATGAAAGCAAAACGCGGCGGGCCCTCAAGCCGCCGCGCCGAGACAGCGGAAAGTCA
>JAFECZ010000756.1 GCA_018241905.1 Pseudomonadota bacterium | reverse complement strand
GCCCTTGGGGCGTATCGGGGCTGAAGGCAATCAGGCGCTCGCCCGTGATGTCTTTCATGCCGACGCGCCGCCGGCCGGCAAACGCGTGGTCGCGCCGGAACACACAGGCGAGCGACCAGTGGCCCACAACTTCGCCCGTGAGCAGCGCGTTGTCGATGGGCAGCGTGGACACCGCGATGTCGGCTTCGCCTCGCACCAGTTGAGCGACCATCTCCCGCACCAGCTGGGTCTCCATGTAGATGCGCGCCGTGGGAAAGCGCTGCGCCAAGGCCGAGACCGCCTTCGGAACGATTTCCAGGGCAGTGCTGGGGCTGGCCAGCACCCGCAGCGTCAGCCCGCCCCCGGTGCGAAGGTCGCGCGCCCTTTCGTCCACGCGCTGCACGCCCTGATAGACGCGCTCGACCTCTGCAAAAAGTGCCTGGGCTTCCGGCGTGGGCCGCAGCTTGCCCCGGCTGCGCTCGAACAGGGTCAGTCCCAGCTGCAGTTCGATGTGCCCGAGCATGCGGCTCACGCCCGGTTGCGAGACATGCAACAGGCGCGCCGCGTCCGTGACGGAGCCGGCCAGCATGATGGCGCGGAAGACTTCGATCTGGCGCAGGTTCATTGGGCGAAAGGTAGATAACAAGACGTTATGCACGGTAGCAGAAATGGTATTTGCTGGCATGACCTGCCCTGGGCATCATCGGATCAGACATCCAAAGGAGACGATCCGTGAACTTCTCGCTCGACCGCCGCGGCATGCTCAAGTGCTTGGCCGCCGCAGCCTCGGCCCTGGCCACCACCCCGCATGCCTTCGCGTCGCCCGCCTGGCCCACCAAGGCCGTGCGCATCATTGTTCCGTTCGCTCCCGGCGGCGGCGCCGATTCGTCGGCGCGCGTCTTGGCCGACCTGCTCGCGCCCAAGCTGGGGCAAGGAGTGATCGTCGAGAACAAGCCGGGCGCTGGCAGCGCCATCGGCGTCATGGCCGCCGCCCAGGCCAAGGATGGCCACACGTTGCTCATGGCCAGCAACAGCATGGTCATCAACCCTTCGCTCAATCCACAGCTGGCCTACGACCCGGCGCGCGACTTCGACGCCATCGGCATGGTGTCGGCCCAGCCGCTGGTGCTGGTAGTGCCCGCCAGCTCACCCGCGAAGTCCATCCAGGACCTGATCGCACTGGCGAAGTCCAAGCACGGGCTGACGGCTGGCAACAGCGGCAACGGCACGCTGGCGCACCTGGCCTCCGAGATCTTCGCAGGCCAGGCCAGCGTCCAGGTCACGCCAGTGGCCTACAAGGGCGAAAGCGCCCTGCTCCCCGAGATGATCAGCGGCCTGGTGGACTTCGGCTTTCTCAATCTGCCCAGCGTGGCGCCGCACCTCAAGTCGGGGCGCCTGCGGGCGCTGGCGGTGTCCTCGCCCCAGCCGGTGGCCGAACTGCCCGGCGTGCACACGCTGCGCTCACTGAACTATCCGGCCCTGGAGGTGCAGGGCTGGGCGGCGCTGCTGGCGCCCAAGGGCACCATTCCGGCGGAGGGCCTGAACCAGCTCGAGATGCTTCTCGCGCAAGCGCTGGCGTCCGATACGGTGAAGGCGCGCTTCGAGACGCTCAACGTGTCGCCCTTCGTGATGAGCCGCCAGGCCACGGCCAAGTTCCTCCAGGACGAAGCCGCACGCTACGCCGCCGTCATCAAAGCCCGCGGCATCAAGGCGGGTTGAAGGAGTGCCCGGCATGACGTTGAAGCCTTCCGCCGGCGAGCTCCGGCCCGATGTCCTGGTCTG
>JAFECZ010000755.1 GCA_018241905.1 Pseudomonadota bacterium | reverse complement strand
CCACGCTGGCAGCACTCGTGGAGCTCTTGTCCATCGAAGGTAAGACGATGGCAACGCGCCAAGCATCGCAACAGGTGCTGGCGGTGCTGGCCCAGCAGTTGCCCGAACTCCTGGGTGGCAGCGCCGACCTGACCAGCAGCAACCTCACGGACTTTCCGGATGCCGGCGCGGTACGTCCCGGAAAGGCGGGCGGGCGCCACCTGAACCACGGCGTACGCGAGTTCGGCATGGCCGCGCTGATGAACGGTATGACCCTGCACGGCGGTTTCATTCCTTACGGGGGCACCTTCCTCACATTCAGCGACTACAGCCGCAATGCCATCCGCATGGCAGCGCTGATGCAACTGCGCGTGATCCACGTGTTTACGCATGACTCGATCGGCTTGGGCGAGGACGGTCCGACGCACCAACCCGTGGAGCATGCGGCCAGCCTGCGACTGATTCCGGGTCTGGACGTCTGGCGCCCATGCGATGGCGCGGAGACCGCCGCAGCCTGGGCGTCCGCCGTACAGTCCAGCGAAAGGCCCAGCGCCCTGCTCCTGTCGCGCCAGGGTTTGCCAGCGCAGCCGCGCAGCGCCGCTCAACTGCCCATGCTGGCCCGAGGCGCCTACGTGTTGGTTGATCGTCCCGGAGCGCGTGCGGTGCTGATCGCCAGCGGTTCCGAAGTGGCCTTGGCACGCGAAGCCCAGGAGTCGCTCGACGCATACGGCGTGCCAGTGCGCGTGGTTTCCATGCCCAGCAGCACGGTGTTCGACCGCCAGCCCGCCTCGTGGCACGATACTGTCCTGCCGCCAGGCCTGCCGCGTATCGGCGTGGAGGCCGGGGTGTCGCGTTTCTGGTCGGCCTACGGCTGTGTTGCCGCGCTGGGGATCGACCGCTTCGGAGAATCGGCGCCGGCCGCTGCCCTGTTCGCGCACTTCGGCTTCAGCGCCCAGGCGCTGGCCGACCTCGTGCTGGCGCATCTGCGGCAGGAAACGCCCGCATTGGCCGACGCATCATGAAGCCACAAGCGATCAGCTTCGACCTCGACGGCACGCTGGTGGATACCGCCGCCGAGATCGCCGAGGCCGCCAACCGCACGCTGGCCGAGTTCGGGCTGCAGCGCCGTCCCCTGCCCGAAATTCAGGTGCTGATCGGGCGCGGTTCGCATGCGCTGATGCGCGCCGTTCTCGCCCGGGCCCAATCCGAATCCGAGCCAGCACTTGTGCCGGGCGAGGCCCGCATGCTGGAGCGCTTCGATACGCACTATGCGGACACCATCGGCGAGTTCAGTGCGCCGTACCCCGGCGCCCACGAAGCCCTGGAACTGCTGAAGGCGCGCGGAATGCGACTGGCCTGCGTGACCAACAAGGAGTTTCGCCACGCGCAGCGCCTCTTGCTGCGGCATGGCCTGCATCGGCATTTCGAGATGGTCGTGGGTGGCGACTCGCTGCCCTGGCAAAAGCCCCACGGCCGCGTGCTACGCGTCGTGGCTGACGCCATGGGCGTGGCGTGCGCGGACCTGATGCACGTGGGCGACTCCGCCATTGATGTAGAGGCGGGGCGCAACGCCGGAGTGCGCGTGTGGGCGCTGCCCCACGGTTACAACGCCGGCCGGCCGATTGCCGAAGCATGTCCCGACGCCATCCTGCCCGACCTGATGTCGGTCGCCCATGCAGCGCTCGACGCATCGCCCTCCCTTCACCCCCCCACACCCCCCCCCCCTCTCTGAGTCTTCCCACCGGTGTCAACGGCTCCCGCCGCCTCGGCCCCCCCCTGCCGCGCGCCGCCCC
>JAFECZ010000754.1 GCA_018241905.1 Pseudomonadota bacterium | reverse complement strand
ATGGCATCGACTTCCTCGATGATCTTCCACGCGGCATCGGCCATGTCCTGCGTCAGCTTCTCCATCATGTAGCTGCCGGCCCAGGGGTCGACCACGTTGGTGATGTGCGTCTCCTCCTGGATGATGAGCTGCGTGTTGCGGGCGATGCGCGCGCTGAATTCGGTAGGCAGCGCAATCGCTTCGTCCAGCGCGTTGGTGTGCAGGCTCTGCGTGCCGCCGAACACCGCCGCCATGGCCTCGATGGTGGTGCGCACCACGTTGTTGTACGGGTCCTGCTCGGTCAGGCTCCAGCCCGAGGTCTGGCAGTGGGTGCGCAGCATCAGGCTCTTGGGGTTCTTGGGCTCGAACTCCTTCATGATGCGGCACCACAAGAGGCGCGCGGCGCGCATCTTGGCCACTTCCAGGTAGAAGTTCATGCCGATGGCCCAGAAGAACGACAGGCGCCCGGCGAAGTCGTCCACGTCCAGGCCCTTGGCCAGCGCGGTCTTCACGTATTCCTTGCCGTCGGCCAGGGTGAAGGCAAGCTCGAGCGCCTGGTTGGCGCCGGCTTCCTGCATGTGGTAGCCGCTGATGGAGATCGAATTGAACTTCGGCATGTTGCGTGCCGTGTACTCGATGATGTCGCCGATGATCCGCATGCTCGGCTGGGGCGGGAAGATGTAGGTGTTGCGGACCATGAACTCCTTGAGGATGTCGTTCTGGATGGTGCCGCTGAGCTTGTCCTGCGACACGCCCTGCTCTTCCGCCGCGACCACGTAGCCCGCCAGCACCGGCAGCACGGCGCCGTTCATGGTCATCGACACGCTCACCTTGTCCAGCGGGATCTGGTCGAACAGGATCTTCATGTCCTCCACGCTGTCGATCGCCACGCCGGCCTTGCCCACGTCGCCGGTCACGCGCGGGTGGTCGGAGTCGTAGCCGCGGTGCGTGGCCAGGTCGAAGGCCACGCTCACGCCCTGGCCGCCGGCGGCCAGCGCCTTGCGATAGAAGGCGTTGGATTCCTCCGCCGTAGAAAAGCCCGCATATTGGCGGATGGTCCAGGGCCGCACCGCGTACATGGTGGCTTGCGGGCCGCGCAGGTAGGGCTCGAAGCCGGGCAGCGTGTCGGCGTACTTCAGCCCCTTCAGGTCGGCCGCGGTGTACAGCGGCTTGACGGCGATGCCGTCGGGCGTGATCCAGTTCAGCGCCTCCACATTACCGCCGGGAGCGGATTTGGCGGCAGCCTTGGCCCAGGCCTGCAGGTCGGCGGATTGGAATTGCGGTTCGGGTTTGGTGCTCATGGCAAAGGGCTCGGCTCGAAATGGAAGGGACCGCCTCGCAACGAAGAGCCGGTCATCAATGTTGCGGAGTCTAACATTTATAATTATGAATTCAAAATGAGATTTTTGAGGTACAGTCCGATTCCATGTCCGCCCTCACCCTGACTCCCCGCGCCCTGTACGAAGAGGTGGCCGAGCTGCTGCGCCAGCGCATCTTCAAGCGCGAGCTCGAGCCCGGCAGCTGGATCGATGAACTCAAGATCGCCGACGAATACGGCATCAGCCGCACCCCCCTGCGCGAGGCGCTGAAGGTGCTGGCGGCCGAGGGCCTGGTCACCATGAAGGTTCGCCGTGGCGCCTATGTGACCGAGGTGTCGGACAAGGACCTGGCCGACGTCTACCACCTGCTCAGCCTGCTGGAAAGCGACGCCGCAGCCGTGGTGGCCGAACGCGCCACGCCGGCGCAGATTGCCGAGATGGAGGCGCTGCACGCCGAGCTGGAAGCCGCCGCCAAGCCG
>JAFECZ010000753.1 GCA_018241905.1 Pseudomonadota bacterium | reverse complement strand
ACCATCTCGCCGGTGAGCGTGCTGTGCCAGTCCAGCGTGGGCAGGTTGGTGGTCTGGATGCGGGCGCGCTGGTCGCTGGTCTCGTAGACCTGCTGCTCCACCTGCGACAGGTGCCAGATGCCGCCGGAAATGTGTGCGGTCTGGGCGCTGGTCATGCCGTGAAGATAGCCGCGCTCGTCGAACTCGAAGATGCGCGCGTTGGTTAGCGTGCCGTCGCGCCCGATGGAGCCCACGTTGACGGCAAAGGACTGGTCGCCCTGCTTTTCCTTGAGCCATGCACCGGTGGAGCCCGAGGTGGTGATCACGCCCTTGTAGCGCGCCTCCACCAGTTGCGACAGCCGGTCGGCCGCCGGGGTGAGGTAGTCGCCCGCCGCAAAGGTCAGCAGCACGAAGCCCAGCCCGAGCACCAGCAGTGTTCGCAGCGCGCGCCACGGGCCCAGGCCGCTGGTGCGAAGGATGGTGTATTCGGAGCTTTGCGCCAGCCGCGCCATCACGAAGATGGTGCCGATGAGCACCGCGATGGGCAGCAACTCGTACAGGTGGTTGGGGATCAGCAGCGACACGTAGAGCAGCGCCTGGGGCGTGCCGTAGCCCAGCGTTCCGGGCTTGCCGATGGACTGCAGTTCGTCGACGAAATCGAAGAAGAAGAACAGGCACAGGAAGCCGAGGATGACGAAGCCCACCGACTTCAGCACCTCCGCATAGATCAGGCGTCGGATGGTTCTCACTTGATGGCCCCCGTGCCGGCAACCGAACGGCGCGCAGGCAGCAGATTCAGGAAGGACCAGTTGAAGTGGCGCTTGGCCAGCCATGCCAGCGTACCGAGCAGCACGCCGCCGTGCAGCAGGATGAGAAAGCCCATGATCTGGAACTGCCCCGATCCGATCCAGCTTTCGCCCAGGTTCAGCACGTTGTAATAGATGACGAAGGCGAACGAAGCGAACAGCATGTTGGCGCTGCGGCCCACGCGCGGATTGCCGCTGGTCACCGTGAGGGCCAGCAGCACGAAATTGACGGCCGCCAGCAGCATGCCCACGCGCCAGCTCAGTTGCCCGAGGTTGGGCCCGGTCGGCTCGCGCACCAGGTCCAGCGTGGGGCGCATGCGCGGACGGTCGTCGCTCTGCATCCCGCTGCCGCCCTTGGCATTGGCGCCCAGCCGGGCACCGTAGACCTCGAACTCACTGATCTGAAGCTCGGACTTGTCCAGCGGCCGCTCCAGCCGCTGGCCGTTGCGCAGCATCAGGTAGCGGGAGTTGTCGACGTTCTCGATGCGGCCGGTCTGCGCGGAGGTGATGATCTGCGAGTTGTTCTCCACCTCGGAGACGAAGATGTTGTTGGCCACGGTTCCGTCGGCCGTGTCCTTGTCGATGAAGAACACGCGGTTGCGGCCCGGCGACTCCTGGAACTCGCCTGGCGCCACGCGGTCGAGGTCGCCGCGCTTCTCGTAGCGGTCGCGCAGGCCTTCCGCTTGCGAGTTGGCCCAGGGCCAGCCCACCAGCGCGAGGGCGCCGATCAATATCAGGATGGGCCACGAGAACTGGAACAGCGGCCGCACGAAGGCACCCAGGCCTTGCCCCGCGGAGAACCAGATCACCATCTCGCTCTCGAGGTACATGCGCGAGAGCGTGCCCACGATCGCAATGAACAGGCACAGGCTGAGAATGGTCGGCAGGTAGCCCAGCGACGTGTAGGCCAGCACGAGGAACACTTCGGACGGATTGACGCTGCCCCTGGCTGCAAGGCGCAGCGTGCGGATCAGCATCATCGTGACCACGATGG
>JAFECZ010000752.1 GCA_018241905.1 Pseudomonadota bacterium | reverse complement strand
AGGGCCTGCTCTTCGCGTTGAATCATCTGCACCCCGGCCTGGGTGCGCAGCTTGCGCACCACCGCCTTGCCGGTGGCGGGCATGAAGCACACGCGCCGCGCATGCGGGCCGCGCAGGTCCTGCGCCGCCACGGCAATGCCCTGCTCGCGCAGGTAGCGCAGCACGAAGTCGGCGTTGCGGTCGCCGATGTTCAGGGTGGTCATGGAAGCCAGCACCGCGCCGCCGCCGAAGACCTTGGCGCGCAGGCGCTCGCGCCGCGCGCCCATTCGCATCAGCTCGCGCAGCAGCACGTCCATGGCGTACTCGCCATAGCGCATGGCATCGGCATGCCGGCGCGGCGCATCGTCGGCATCGGCGGGCAGCATGAAATGGTTCATGCCGGCCACGCCCGCCTCGGGGTCGTGCAGGCAAGCGGCCACGCAGGAGCCCAGCACGGTGGTCAGCGCCGTGTCGTCCTGCGTCACGTAGTACTCCGAAGGCAGCAGCTTCACCGCCTTGCAGCCGATGTCCCGGTCGAAGTAGTGGTGGCTGGCCATCTGGCCCGGCGCGGCGTAGGCGCTCATGCGGCAACTGCCTGCCGCTGCACGGCCTGCGTGCCCAGCGAATAGATCGTCTGGCCCAGCGGCCGGAAGGCCTGGTTCACCAGCGACGCGTTTTCCGAATGGCCGGCAAACAGCAAGCCGCCCGGCTTGAGCAGCGGCGCAAAGCGCTCGAGCACCGCCTTCTGCGTGGGCTTGTCGAAATAGATCATGACGTTGCGGCAGAAGATGGCGTCCACCGGCTCCCGCACCGACCACATGCGGTCCAGCAGGTTCAGCTGCGAGAACTTCACCATGGCCGCCACCTCGGGCCGGATGCGGGCCTTGCCGGCGTTGCTGCCGGTGCCCTTGCTGAAAAAGCGCCGCAGGCGCTCGGGCCCGAGCCGGCTGGCCTGCTCCAGGCTGAACACGCCCGCCGACGCCCGCGCCAGTACGGCCGTGTCGATGTCGGTGGCAATCACCCGCGCGCTGCTGGCCTGCGTGCCTAGCGCCTCGATCAGCGTCATGGCAATGGAGTAAGGCTCTTCGCCGGTCGACGCGGCGGCGCACCAGATCTCGACCGGCTGGCGCCTGCGCTTGACGAATTCGGCCAGCGCCGGAAAGTGATGCGCTTCGCGAAAGAAGGACGTGAGGTTGGTGGTGAGCGAATTGATGAAGGCCTGCCACTCGTCGCCGTCGGGCCGGGACTCCAGCAGGGCCAGGTAGGCCCCGAACTCGGGCAGGCCCAGCTCGCGCAGGCGCCGCGACAACCGGCTGTAGACCATCTGGCGCTTCTGCTCGCCCAGCGCGATGCCGGCGCGCTGGTGGATCAGCGTTCTTACGCGCGCGAAATCGTTGTCGGTAAATAGGAATTCGGAGTTCACGGTCGCCCTGGGTACGAGGCTTTTCTTCAATGTACTGAGCGGACCTGCTGGGCAATGGCCCGATCAGTACTGGATATATCGGCCTCTTCGCGCCATTTCTTTAGGGCCCGCGAGCACAAATAAAAAAGGCGCGCTAGTACGGCGACTCGGCCGCACCCACTTCCTGCGACCACACCAGCGCGGACAGCTGCGCCGCGTTCACCTGCCCGGCGCTCATGAACAGGTCTTCGGACAGCCGCGCCGCGTCGCCCGCATCGCGCTCGCAGCTCTCGGCCAGCGCCAGGAAGGGACCGTACACGCCGCCGCGCGTGAGAATGGCCTGCTGCACCGACTCGGCCAGCTGCACGCGGCCCAGCACCTGCTCCATGGGCACGCCC
>JAFECZ010000751.1 GCA_018241905.1 Pseudomonadota bacterium | reverse complement strand
TTCAACGAGGAATATGCGAAGCACTTTCCCGTTGGCCTGCCGTCGCGCTCGTGCGTCCAGGCGGTGCTCTACAAGGGCGCCAAGGTGGAGATCGAGGTGCAGGCGCTGGATAGTTGAGGCAGTTGCCTCACCCCGCCCCTCTCCCGCGAGTGGGACAGGGAGAGGGAGTACCCAGATGCAATCAGCGGCGCTTGGCCGCGGGCCCGAGACGCCGCCCCAGCTCGGCCTCCAGCGCCATGGTCTCGCCCTGGCGAATCACCTTGTATTCCGCCTGGCTGCCGGGCGCCAGCATGGCCGTCTCGTTGATGAGGGCCGTGGCATCGGCGATGCTCTTGCCATTGAGTGCAATCACGGTATCGCCCACGCGCATGCCGGCCTTCTCCCCGGGGCTGCCGCGCTCGATCTTCTTGATCACTGCGCCGGCCGATGAGCCGGGGTCGCTGCGCTCGACATCGCTCGCGCTCACGCCCAGCCAGCCCCGGTCGACGCGGCCATGGGCAATGATCTGGTCCATCACCTTGCGCGCCAGGCTCACCGGAATCGCAAAGCCGATGCCCTGGAAGCCGCCGCTCTCCGAATAGATGGCCGCGTTGATTCCCACCAGGTTGCCGTCCAGGTCCACCAGGGCACCGCCCGAGTTTCCGGGATTGATGGCCGCATCGGTCTGGATGAAGTTCTCGAAGGTATTGATGCCCAGCCGGTTGCGCCCGGTGGCGCTGACGATGCCGTGCGTCACGGTCTGGCCGACCGCGAAGGGATCGCCCACGGCCAGCACGATGTCGCCAACCTGCACCGAATCCGCGTCGGCGAAAGTGATCGGCTGCAGGTCGGTCGCCTCCACCTTGAGCACCGCGAGATCGGTATCGGGGTCGCGGCCGAGCAGCTTCGCGTCGACCGTCTTGCCGTTTGGCAGCGTGACGGAAAATTCGCTCGCACCCTCCACCACGTGGTCGTTGGTCAGGATGTATCCCTTGGCCGCGACGATCACGCCGGAGCCCAGGCTCAGCGAGTCGTTCGCGCGCCGGCCGCGGCGCTTGGGCGCGCTGCGCGAATAGACATTGACCACCGAGGCCGCAGCCTTGCGCGCCGCCACTCGATAGCCCGTGTCGCGCCGCCCGAGCAGCGTGCTTGCCAGCGACGAGCTGCCGCTTGTCTCATGAACGGTGACGACTTCGCGGCGCGCAGCAGCGGCAGGCGCCGACGGCGGCGTGGCCGGGCCGAACGCGCGCCAGGCGACCAGCAGGCCGGCGCCGATGGCCACGGCCTGGGCGAACAGCATCCACAGCCGATGCCAGGGAATCGAATTGACTTTCATGAACGTCGAGAAATGCCCAGGTGCATGGGCGGGCGGCAGAAAAACTCAGCTCCAGATGACCGAGCGCATCGAGATCGACGCGGCCTGGAAGTCCGCATTGAAGAACTTCGGCGCATCGCGCGCCGGGTCCACCGCGCCGGCCGCATACAGCAGCGGCAGGTAGTGGTCGTAGGTGGGGTGCGCCTGCACCGCCACCTGGCCCAGCTTCTGGAACGAAGGCAGCGCCGCCAGGTCCCCCTTGGCGATCTGCTCGCCCACCACCTTGTCGAACTCGATGGCCCAGTCGTAGGCCTGGTTCTGCTTGGCGTCGAAACGAACGGCGCGCAGGTTGTGCACGATGTTGCCGCTGCCCACGATGAGCACGCCGCGCTCGCGCAACTCGCGCAGCTGCTGGCCCAGCAAATAGTGCTCGGCCGGCGAGCGGCCGTACTCCATGCCCAAAGGGACGACCGGAATCTCGGCGTTG
>JAFECZ010000750.1 GCA_018241905.1 Pseudomonadota bacterium | reverse complement strand
TGCTGCTCCAGGCTGGCCGCGGCGCTGAGCTGGTCTTCCACCGCCTGGAAGGCCGACAGCACGGTCTGGCGATAGCGTGCAATGGCCGCGTCGTGCGAGGCGGTGGCCTGGTCCACCCGCGCGCCGATGGCGCCCGCATCGAACACCACCTGGGCCACCGACAGGCCCAGCGACCATAGCGTGTTCGACGCATTGAACAGGTCCGACACGCGCGAGCTGCTGCGGCCCAGCGAAGCGTCGAGGCTGATGCTGGGGAAATAGGCGGAGCGGGCAATGCCGATCTGCGAATTGGCCTCGGCCACCGCGCGCTCGGCCGACGCGATGTCGGGGCGGCGCTGCAGCAGCTGCGACGGCACGCCGGTGGGAATGCCGGGCACCACCGGCGTCCAGGTCTGCTTGGGTAGCGAGAAGCCCGCCGGCGGGGCGCCGGTGAGCACGGCAATGGCGTGCTCCAGCGTCGCGCGGGTGCGCTGGGTGGCCGCGTACTGGGCGCGCGTGTTGGCCAGCAGGGTCTCGGCCTGCAGCACGTCGCTCTGGGCCGCGATGCCGGCCTCGTAGCGGTTGCGGGTGATGGTGAGCGAGCGCTCGTAGCCATCGATGGTGGTGGCCAGCACGTCCAGCTCGGCATCGGCCTCGCGCAGCGAGAAATAGTCGATGGCCAGCTCGCCCAGCATCGACAGCCGCGCCGAGGCCAGGTCGGCTTCGCTGGCCTGCGCCGCGGCTTGCGCGCTGCTCACCGATTCGCGCAGGCGCCCCCACAGGTCGGGCTCCCACGAGGCGCCCAGCGCCACGTTGGCCGTGCCGCTGGCGCTGCCCGAAGGGCGTGTCCCGCTGCGGCTCGCGCCGCCGGTCAAGGACACGGTGGGAAAAAGCGCCGCCCGCTGCTCGCGCACGGCCGCCTGCGCCTGCGTATAGCTGGCCACCGCGGCGGCGATGTTCTGGTTGGACAACTGCACCTTCTCGGCCAGCTCGTCCAGGCCCGCGTCGTTGAAGAGCTTCCACCACTCCCCGCGTTCCAGCGCATCGGCCGGCACCGCGGGCGACCAGCCCTGGGCCACGGGCGCCTCCTTCCAGGCGGCAGGCGCGGGCGTGTCCGGCCGCTGGTAGGCGGGGCCGACGGCGCAACCGGCCGCCAGCGCCAGCACGGCCAGCGCGGCGCCGGTGCGGACCAACAGGGAGTGACAGCGTTTCTTCTTCATGAGCATGCAGGTGGAAATCACGCCTGGGCCGCCTCCGTGGCGCCGGCGCGGCTGAGTGCGCGCTCGTCGCCGCGCTTGAAGCGAAGCTTGTCGAGCAGCACGTAGACCACGGGCGTGGTCAGCAGGGTGAGCAGCTGGCAGGCCAGCAGCCCGCCGATGATGGCCACGCCCAGCGGCTGGCGCAGCTCCGAGCCCAGGCCGAAGCCGATGGCCAGCGGCAGAGCGCCCAGCATGGCGGCCATGGTGGTCATGAGAATGGGCCGCAGGCGCAGCAGGCAGGCCTCGCGCACCGCCTCGGTGGCGCTGATGCCGCGCGCGCGCTCGGCCTCCAGCGCAAAGTCGATGATCAGGATGGCGTTCTTCTTCACGATGCCGATGAGCAGGAACAGGCCGATCAGGGCAATGACCGACAGCTCCATGCGAAACAGCATGAGCGCCAGCACGGCGCCCACGCCGGCCGAGGGCAAGGTGCTGAGCACCGTCAGCGGATGGATGAGGCTTTCGTACAGGATGCCCAGCACGATGTAGATCACCACGATGGCCGCGATGATGAGCATGGCCTGCTGCGCCGCGCTTTCGCCC
>JAFECZ010000074.1 GCA_018241905.1 Pseudomonadota bacterium | reverse complement strand
GGGGTGTAGGCCACGTGGGCGACGGCGACGAAGTCCTTGACGGGGTTGAAGCTGAGGTTCTTGTAGAGCCAGGGCGCAACGACCATGTTGTCCTTCTGGCCCATGACCATGTCGTAGCCGGTGGGCGCGGCGCGCGCGGCTTCGGCAAGGCCGATGGTGCCGCCGGCGCCTGCGCGGTTGTCGGGCACGACGTTCCACTTGCTCACTTCGTTGAGCTTGGTGGCCACCAGGCGCGAGAGGATGTCGGTGCCGCCGCCGGGCGGGAAGGGCACGATCAGCCGAACGGGCTTGGTGGGGTAGCTGGCGCCGGCGCCTTGCTGGGCATGCGCGGGCACCATGGAAAGGGCCAGCGCGGAGCCGGCCGCGGACAGCAGCAATCTGCGGGTGGTGTTCATGGGGATGTCTCTGTCTTGGGGGGGTGGCGCAGCAGTTTGCAGGAGCCAGGCGCGCCGCCTCTTCTCGATTCGCGATTGGCCCCATAGCCAATCGAGATATCAGGAAGCCGGACTTGCCAGGAGATTGCCTTCTCTGGCGGGGCCGTCGGGTGCGGCTGCCGCGGGCTGGCTGGCGGGGGCGGCCTTGGGCGCCGCTGCGTCGCGCTTGGTCAGCTTGCCGTCCACCGTGGCACCGCAATCCATGCGCAGTTGCAGGTACTCGATGTTGCCGGTGACGTGGGCATTGGCCTGCAGATCGACGAAGTGATCGGCGATCACGTCGCCGACGATGGTTCCGTTCACGATCAGGTCGTAGCCTCGCACGTTGCCCGTGATCTTGCCGTGTTCGCTCACCACCAGCAGGGCCTGGCTGTCGGCCTTGCCGGTCACGTTGCCCTTCACATGGCCGTCCATGCGCAGGCCCTCGGCGAACTCGAGGTCGCCCGCGATCACGACATCCCGGGCGATCAGGGTGGTGAACTTGGTCCGGCGCACATCCGGCGAAATCTTCTTACTTCCAAACATGGGGACTCTTCTCCGATTACTTCCTTGGGTCAGCGGCGCGGCTGCTGTTGCGTCTGGCTGCGCAGAAAGCGCAGTTCCTCATTCAATCGCCGGACTTCGGTGGCCGACGCGTCCGCGGTTTCCTGGACGGCCGTTCGCGCCGCCACTTCCTGCTGCAACGCGAGGCGGGCGCGCGTGAGTTCCTGCTCAGCCTTGTCGTCTTGCGGCACGGCAGTGCAAGGCGCACTCGGCAGGGCGGCCGGCGCTCGCGCATAGCCGATGGCCGCGGCGGCGCCCAGCGCAAGACATGCCGCGCAGGTCAGCGCCCATCGGCCCACGCCTGCAATGCGCGAGCGGCGAGGCTGCAGGGTGTACGCATGCTGCGTGAGATGGCCAAAGCTGTGATCAGCCATCGACAGGCTCGGCGAACAAGGCCATGTAGTTGGCCGGATTGATGGGCGAGCCGTTCTCCAGCACCTCCATGTGCAGGTGCGGCCCGGTCGAGCGGCCGGTCGATCCGACGTCGGCAATGTGCTGGCGCGGCAACACCAGGTCGCCTTCGCGCACGGCCAGGCGCGAGGCGTGCGCGTAGCGCGTCACGAGTCCGTTGCCATGGTCGATCTCCACCACCTGGCCATAACCGCTTTTCTCGCCGGCGTAGATCACCCGGCCACCTGCAGTCGCAAGAATTGGCGTGCCAACGGGCGCGGCCAGGTCGACGCCCGAATGAAAGCCGAGCCGGCTGTTGAACGGGTCCATGCGGTTGCCGAACGACGAGCTGAAGCGCGCGCCATCGATGGGCGCGCGCCCTGGAATGGAGGCCCACGCATTGGCATGTGCGACAGCCTCGCGCTCGAGCACCGTCAGCAGCGCGCCGATGCAGTCGATCTGCTTTTGCGCGACCTTGGCGTTGGCCGGTTCCGCCGAAACCGGCGCCTGTGCGCAGGTCCGCGGCGGCAACAGCGGTCCGCCTTCGCCATCGCGGTCGGTCTTGCCGGCGGGCTTTTGTGATGCAGGCTTCCTGTCGGCCAGGCGCGACTGCAGATGGCGCAACTCGCCAAGCTGCTTGGCCAGATAGGCGATGCGCGGCTCGAACTGCGCGACCGATGCATTGAGCTTGCCGATTTCTCCCACCACGTAGTCGCCCGTCGCGCGATGCACGCCGCGCTCGTCGGCCGTGGCGGCGCCGGGCACAGGGGACAGGTGCATGCCGATGGCAACGCCTGCCGCAAGCGCGATCACCGAAAAGACCACCGCGGCGGCGCCCGCCATCGCCACTGCGCTGCGGTGCGTGACGAAACGAACCGAGCCGCTGCTGAGACGGCCCCTCGCGTCGCCGGAGAATGGGAAGAACTGCTTCATCAACAAGAAAAAGAACACGAGGCTCAGGCCTCGCGCCTATTTTCCGTTGACTCGGTGACGATTTGATCCAGAAATGGGCCGACGTTACATGCCCTAGTGGCTTGCAGGAGACGCGCGCACGCGGCGCCTATTGCTAAAGGGCTACCCGGCCCTCACTCCTGTAGTGATTTCGCATGCGCCACCTCCATCTCGCGCGGCAGCGGCACACCGTTCTTCACCGCAAGAATTTCCGCCATCACGCTCACCGCGATCTCGGGCGGCGTCTTGCTGCCGATGTAGATGCCGATGGGACCACGCAGGCGCGCGAGCGAACTTTCGGTTTGCTCGAAGTGCTCGATCATGCGGTCGCGCCGAGCCTGCGCATTGCGGCGCGAACCAATGGCGCCGACATAGAACGCGTCGGTCTCCAGCGCCTCGAGCAAGGCCAGGTCGTCCAGCTTGGGGTCGTGCGTCAATGCCACCACGCAACTGCGCCGGTCGGGGTTGAAGGCGCGCACCGCATCGTCGGGCATCTCGGTGCTGATGGCCACGCCTGGCACGTCCCACACGGTACGGTACTCGGTGCGCGGGTCGCACAGCGTCACGGCAAAGCCGGAGAAGCGCGCCATCGTCGCCAGGTACTCGGCCAGCTGGCCGGCACCGATCAGCAGCATGCGGTACTCGGGGCCGAAGGTGTTGATCAGCTCGTTATCCGTCACCTTCAACTCGGCCGGCGCCAGCGATGGCGCAAGGCGCACGCCGCCGTCTTCGAGCGAGACGGTGCGCTGCATCATGTGGCCTTGCTCCAGCTCGGCCACCAGCGCCTGCAGCGATTGCGGATCGGGGTCGTATTCCAGAAGCAGCTCGAGCGTGCCGCCGCACGGCAGGCCGAAGCGATGCGCCTCGTCAGCCGTGATGCCGTACTTGACCATCGACGGCGCACCGGTCGGCATCGCGTTGTCGGCGCCGTGCGCGCGGCTGTAGCGGGCGATCAGGTCGTCCTCGATGCATCCGCCGGACACCGACCCCACCACCGCACCGTCTTCGGCCAGCGCCATGATCGAGCCCACCGGGCGCGGCGACGAACCCCAGGTCCGCACCACCGTGGTCAGCAAGGCGCGCCGGCCGGCCAGGCGCCAGTCGCGCAGGGTGCGCAGCACCATCACATCCAGGTTTTCCATGTCTCGAATATCCTGCAGAGCGAAAGAGCAGGTGCTCCGTCAGTCCTTTTTGCCGCCCAGGCCCAAACGCTCCCGCCAGCCGCGCTTGGCGGGCTCTTCTTCATCGCCGCCAGCCGCGTCGGCGGCCTCGGCTGCCGGCGCGAGCGCATGCAGCGCCTGCAGCTCCAGGTCGAAGCGCTTGAAGAAATCGTCGGCCATCGACTTGGCCGCGCCGTCGATGAGGCGCTGGCCCAGCTGCGCGACCTTGCCGCCCACCTGCGCCTGCACCGTGTAGCCGAGCTCGCAGCCCGCGTCGTTGGGCGCCAGGCTCACTTCCGACGCGCCCTTGCCGAAGCCGGCCACGCCGCCCTGGCCCTCGAAGGCCAGCTTGTAGCTGGCCGGCGGCTGCACGTCGCTGAGCGTGACCTTGCCGTTGAACTTGGCCGACACCGGACCGACCTTCACCGCCATGGTGACGGCGTACTGGCCATCGCCCGTGCTTTCGAACTTGTCGCATCCGGGCAGGCATTTCTTGAGCATCTCGGGATCGTTGAGCGCATCCCAGGCCTGCTGCTGCGTGACAGCCAATTGCCGCGTGCCTTGCATGTCCATGCTGGTACTTCCTTGCTTGTGATGTGTGCGTTGGGGGGATGGGGATGGGTCAGCGCGCGCCGCCCGTCTTCATGAGTGCGGCCAGGCTGCGGGCGAGTTGCTCCAGCGCGCTCAAATTGTGGACGGCGAGCATCGCGTCTGCATGGCGGTGCAGCATGGCCGCACCGCGTGCAAGGGGAGCGTAGCCTTCGTAGCGCAGCAGCGGGTTGAGCCACAGCACGCGCCGCGCATGGCGCTTGAGCCACAGCAACTGCTGCTCCAGCAGTTCCGGCTCGCCGGTGTCCAGTCCGTCGCTGATGAGCAGCACCAGGCTGCGCCGGCCAGTGAGGCGGCGTGCATGCCCGGTGCGCAGCTGCACCAGCGATTCGCCCAGCCGCGTGCCGCCCGCGAAGTCGTCGATGGCAGCGCCTGCGGCCAGGAGCATTTCGTCGGTATCGGCCAGGCGGAAGGCCGGCGTCAAGTCGGTGAGGTGCGTGCCGAAGGCGAATACGTCGCGCCGCCCGGCGCGCCGCGTGGACGCATGCAAGAAGGCCAGCAACAGGCGCGCATAACGCTCCATGGAGCCCGACACGTCCACCAGCACCAGGAGCGGCAAGGGCTGCTCGCGCTGCGTGAGCCGCGGCAGCCACACCAGCTCGCCACCAGTGCGGCCGGCCTCGTGCAGCACGCCGGGCCAGTGCATGCGCGAATGCGCGCGGCCCGCACCGGTCACCCGCAGGCGCCGCGCGGGCAGCGTGGGAACCGGCAGCGCGATCTCGCGGGCCAGGCGCTCGACCAGGCGGTATTCCTCGGCGCCCAGCGCGTTGAAGTCGGCATGGTGCAGCCGGGCGCGCTCGCTGGCGGTCATGGCAGCGTCGAACTGCACTTCCTTGTCGTTCTGCGCGGGCGCCTTGGCCACACCCGGCGCGGCCAGTGCCTCGCGCACGCGCGGTCGGCGGCGCGGCGGCTCGGCCTTGCCTTCGGCGCTGGGCAGCATCTGCGCCAGCAGCTTGTTGGCCAGCTCCGGGTCCTGGAACCAGGCTTCGAACAGTTCGCGGAACACCAGGCGGTCCTGCTCGCGGCTGACCATGACCGACTCCATGGCGGCGCTCAGGTCTTCCCTGGCGGCAACGCCGACCAGCGTGGCGGCCTGCGACGCCAGGGCGATGCGCGCCGCATCGACGGGAACGCCGGCGCGCCGCAGGGCGCGGCCGAAGGCGGCGATGTTGCCCGCCAGCTTGCCGCGACGGGAGTCGCCGAGCTGCTGCACCTGGGTCATGGAACGCTCGCTGCCGTGTGGGTCGTGGAACGGTCAGGCGTCGACCGGCTTGAGCAGTTCGCCGGCCAGCGCCGTGTTGAGCGCCGCCACGTCGTCGCGCTGCTTGAACAGGATGCCGGCCGTGTCGACCACTACCTCGGGGTCGAGCTCCAGCGTGTCCAGCGCCACCAATGCGCGCGCCCATTCCACGCTTTCGGCGATGCCCGGCACGCGCTGGAACGCGGCGGACTGGGGCATGGAGCGCAGCCGCCCCACGAAGTCGGCCACCTGCCGGGAGAGTTGCTCGCTGGCCTGCGGCACTTGCGCCCGCACGATGGCCAGCTCGCGTTCGCGCTCGGGGTAGTCCAGCCAGTGATAGAGGCAGCGGCGCTTGACCGCATCGTTGAGGTCGCGCGTGCGGTTGCTGGTGAGGATGGTGACGGGCGGCACGATGGCGCGCACCGTGCCCAGCTCCGGAATGCTCACCTGGTACTCGCCCAGGTACTCCAGCAGAAAGGCCTCGAAAGGCTCGTCGGCGCGGTCCACCTCGTCGATGAGCAGCACTGCGCCGGGCGGCAGTGTCTCCAGCGCCTGCAGCAGCGGCCTGCGCACCAGGTAGCGCGGCTGGTAGACCTCGGATTCGATGTCGTGCGTGATGCCTTGCGCCTCTGCAGCGCGCATGTGCAGCAGCTGCGCGGCGTAGTTCCACTCGTACAGCGCCTCGCGCTGCTCCAGCCCGTCGTAGCACTGCAGGCGCAGCAGCTCGCGGCCCAGGGCCTGCGCCAGCGCCTTGGCCAGCTCGGTCTTGCCCACGCCGGGCTCGCCTTCCAGCAGCAGCGGGCGCTGCAGCTTCAGGGCAAGGAACACCGCCGTGGCCAGCCGCCGGTCGGCGTAGTAGCCGGCACTTTGCAGCGCCTGCACCACCGCGTCGATGGAGGACCAGGGAGCGGTGGTGTCAGGCGTGGCAGTCATCGAGCGAGGTTAACCGAGGGCCTTGGCGACGGCGCGCTGGGCCAATACGCTGATCAGGTTGGCGCGATAGGCCGCCGAGGCGTGCAGGTCGCTGTTGAGGTCGCTGGCGTCGATCTTCACCGCGGCCGCGGCCTGCGGGGTGAAGCTCTTGTTCAGCGCGTCCTCCAGGCCTGCATGGCGGAACACGCCATTGCCCGCGCCGGTAATGGCCACGCGCACGCCGCCATCGAACTGCGCCAGGAACACGCCCACCAGCGGGAAGTGCGAGGCCTGCTGCAGGTGCTTCTCGTACACCGCGCGCTTGGGGACCGGAAAGCGCACCGCGGTGATCAGCTCGCCGTCTTTCAGCGCCGTGGCGAACAGGCCCTGGAAGAAGTCGTCCGCCGCAATCTCGCGCTGCGTGGTGACCACCGTGGCACCCGTGGCCAGCACCGCGCTGGGGTAGCAGGCAGCAGGGTCGTTGTTGGCGAGCGAGCCGCCGATGGTGCCCATGGCCCGCACCTGGCGGTCGCCGATGTGGTCCGCCAGCCAGGCCAGCGCCGGGAAGGCCGATTTCACGTCGGCGTTGCGCGCCACGTCGGCATGCTTGGTCATGGCGCCGATCACGAGCTGGTTGCCGTCCTTCTTGACGCCGGCCAGCTCGGCAATGCCGCCCAGGTCGACCAGTTGCTCGGGCGCGGACAGGCGCAGCTTCATCGAGGCCAGCAGGGTCTGCCCGCCTGCCAGCGGCTTGCCGCCGGCGGTGGCCAGCTTCACCGCATCAGCCAGCGTCGCGGGACGTTCGAAGGTAAATGCATACATGGTGATGTTCCTTCTGTGCGTTGTTCTTCTTCAAGCCGCGCCGGCAGCGTGCATGGCTTCCCACACACGGTTGGGCGATGCAGGCATGTCGAGGTCCTTCACGCCCAGCGGCGCGAGGGCGTCGAGCACCGCGTTGATCACCGCCGGCGGCGAGCCGATGGCGCCGGCCTCGCCGCAGCCCTTGGTGCCCAGCGGGTTGTGGGTGCAGGGCGTGCAGGTGGTGTCCAGCTTGAAGTTGGGGAAGTTGCGTGCGCGCGGCATGGCGTAGTCCATGAAGCTGCCGGTGAGCAGTTGGCCGCTCTCGTTGTCGTACACGCAGTTTTCCAGCAGCGCCTGGCCGATGCCCTGCACGATGCCGCCCTGCACCTGGCCTTCCACGATCATCGGGTTGATGATGGTGCCGAAGTCGTCCACCGCGGTGAAGCGGTCGACCGTGACCTCGCCGGTGCCCTTGTCCACTTCCACCTCGCAGATGTAGGTGCCGCCGGGGAAGGTGAAGTTGGTCGGGTCGTAGAAGGCGGTTTCGTTCAGGCCCGGCTCCAGCTTGTCGAGCGGGTAGTTGTGCGGCACGTAGGCCGTGAGCGCCACCTGGCCGAAGGGAATCTTCTTGTCGGTGCCCTTCACGCTGAACTCGCCGCCGGCGAAGTCGATGTCGGCATCGCTGGCCTCCATGAGGTGCGCGGCGATCTTCTTGGCCTTGGCCTCGATCTTGTCCAGCGCCTTCATGATGGCCGCGCCGCCCACCGAGATGGAGCGCGATCCGTAGGTGCCCATGCCGAAAGGCACGCGGCCGGTGTCGCCGTGCACCACGTCCACGTTCTCCACCGGAATGCCCAGGCGCCCGGCCACCACTTGCGCAAAGGTGGTCTCGTGCCCCTGGCCGTGGCTGTGCGAGCCGGTGAACACCGTCACGCTGCCGGTGGGGTGCACGCGGATCTCGCCGCACTCGAACAAACCAGCGCGCGCCCCGAGGGCCCCCGCGATGTTCGACGGCGCGATGCCGCAGGCCTCGATGTAGCTGGAGTAGCCCACGCCGCGCAGCTTGCCCTTGGCCTCGCTGGCGGCCTTGCGGGCCGCGTAGCCGGCCACGTCCGCCAGTTGCTGGGCCTTGTTCATCGACGCGTGGAAGTCACCCGTGTCGTACTGCAGCGCCACCGGCGTCTGGTAGGGGAACTGGGTGATGAAGTTGCGCTTGCGGATCTCGTCCTGGCCCAGCTTCATGTCCCAGGCGCAGCGCGTGACCAGGCGTTCCAGCAGATACGTTGCCTCGGGCCGCCCTGCCCCGCGGTACGCATCCACCGGCGCGGTGTTGGTGAACCAGGCGTCCACCTCCACGTAGATCTGCGGCGTGGTGTACTGGCCCGCCAGCAGCGTGGCGTACAGGATGGTGGGCACCGCCGTCGAGAAGGTCGACAGGTAGGCGCCCAGGTTGGCATCGGTGTGCGCGCGCATGGCCAGGAACTTGCCGTCCTTGTCCATGGCCATCTCGGCGTGGCTCACATGGTCGCGGCCGTGCGCGTCCGAGAGGAAGGATTCCGACCGGTCGGCCACCCACTTGATGCTGCGGTTGAGCTGCTTGCTGGCCCAGGTGAGCGCCACGTCTTCCGCATACAGGAAGATCTTGGAGCCGAAGCCGCCGCCCACGTCGGGCGCGATGACGCGCACCTTGTGCTCTGGCAGGCCCAGCACGAAGGCCGTCATGAGCAGGCGCTCCACGTGCGGGTTCTGGTTGGCCACGTACAGCGTGTATTCCTCGTTGGCGCGGTTGTAGGCCGCGACGGCCACGCGAGGCTCGATGGCGTTGGGAATGAGCCGGTTGTTGACCAGGTCCAGCTTGGTGACGTGCGCGGCGCCGGCGAACACGGCGTCCACCGCAGCCTTGTCGCCCAGCGTCCACTTGTAGCACTGGTTGTCGGGCGCCTGCTCGTGGATGGAAACGCCGCTGCTCTTCTTGGCCGCGTCGGCCACGCTCACCAGCGCGGGAAGCACGTCGTAGTCGACCTGCACCGCTTCGGCGGCATTGCGCGCCTGCTCCAGCGTCTCGGCCACCACCAGCGCCACATGGTCGCCCACGTAGCGCACCTTGCCGATGGCCAGGATGGGATGAGGCGGCTCCTTCATCGGCGTGCCGTCGGGGTTGTTGATGAGCCAGCCGCAGGGCAGCCCGCCCATCTTTCCGTCGATGTCCTTGCCGCTGAAGATGCCGATCACGCCGGGCATGTCCTTGGCGGCGGAGATGTCGATGCTCTTGATGGCGGCGTGCGCATGCGGCGAACGCACGAACACGGCATGCGCCTGGCGCTCCATGAACACGTCGGCGGTGTACTGGCCCGCGCCGGTCAGGAAGCGCACGTCTTCCTTGCGCTTGTAGGCCTCGCCGATGTGCGGGAGGCTGGCGAAATCGTTGGCACCCATGGTCGTCTCCTTGGGTTCAGGCGTTGGGCGTGCTCATGGCCTTGCCGCCCATGACCACTGCCTTGACGATGTTCTGGTAGCCCGTGCAGCGGCACAGGTTGCCGTCGAGCAGCTCGCGCACCTCGGTCTCGCTGGCGTTGGGGTGGTTGTTGCACAGGTCGATGGCGCTCATCACCATGCCCGGGGTGCAGAAGCCGCACTGCAGGCCGTGGCACTCCTTGAAGGCTGCCTGCATGGGGTGCAAGGTGCCGTCGGCCTGGGCGATGCCCTCGATGGTGGTGACCTCGGCGCCCTGCACCTGGGCCAGCAGCACGTTGCAGGACTTGAGCGCCCGCCCGTTCACATGCACGGTGCAGGCGCCGCACTGGGCGGTGTCGCAGCCCACGTGGGTGCCGGTGAGTCGGAGGTGTTCGCGGATGGCCTGGACCAACAGGGTGTTGGGCGGTGCGTCGAGCGTGACGGCCTGTCCGTTGACTTTGAGTTTGACCTGCATTTGGCTGTCTCCAAAGTTTGGTGATGGCTGGTGTGCTGTCCCACAATCCGTGCACGTTCATGCACAGTGGTGCACAGGCGGTTCGGGATATTGGACGCCGCTCCACAGGCGCACGCTAGGCAAAAACCCTAGACGCATTGCGCACTGCGCATGAAATTCTCAAAATGAAACAGGCGGGCCCCGCTCCGGTGCGCGCACAGCGCTCCACTTCAAAGCAAATGCTCACCCCACCCCCTTCGCCGCCGCGCCCCGAACGCGGCACCCTCATCGCGCAGGCGCGCCGCGAATGGTTCGCCGGCGGCGTCGCCGACACCGGCTTGCAGGCACGCATCGAGCCGTGGATCACCCGCTCCTGGCAGCGCTGCCTGGGCGCCGGCCAGCGGCCGCAGCAGGCCGTGAGCTTCGATGCCGTCTCGCGCGCCAGGGCCCGCGAAGTGGCCGAGCGCAACCTGCAGCTGGCCGCCGCGGCGCGGCCGGTGATCGAGCGGCTGTCGCGCACGCTGGCCGACACGCGCTATTTCCCGATCCTTACCGACGCACAGGGCATCGTGGTCGAGGTGGGCGCCCTGCCCAGGCCGGGCGAGCGCGACGAGCAGCGCGCGCTCGACCTGGCGCGCGTCGGCGTGGACCTGTCCGAAGCGGCCGTGGGCACCACCGCCATCGGCGCCGTGCTGGCCGAGCAGGAGCCGGTGTGGCTGCACCGCGGCGAGCATTTCTTCGACGCCACCAGCATCTACAGCTGCGCCGGCGCCCCGCTGTTCAACCCCCAGGGCCATTGCGTGGGCATGCTCGACCTGACCGGCGTGAACGAGCAGGAGCGGCCCGAGCTCAAGCACCTGGCCGCCACCTCGGCCCGCGCCATCGAGAACGCACTGATGCTGCAGCAGTCTTGCGCGCTGCTGCTGCACCTGGCCTGGCCCGGCTACAGCGTGGGCCCGGAAGCCATGGGCCTTCTGGCGCTGGACGACGATGGCTTCGTCACCGGCGCCAACGCCTGCGCCCGCCAGATGCTGCACCAGCCCCTGCTGGCCGGCAGCCCGGGCGGACTGCATGCCAGCGACCTGTTCGCCCTGCCGTTGTCGATGCTCCAGGACGCCGCACGGCGGGAAGATGTGGCACTCGAAGTGCCGCTGTGGTCGGGGCTGCGGGTGCGTGCCCGGGTGCAGCGGCCCGGCCGTTCGGCGCCCGCGGCCGACGCGCCGGCGAGCAAGCCGCGCCTGCGCGAAGTCGAGGGCGAACTGATTCGCCGCGCCGTCGACGAAGCGCGCGGCAATGTTGCCGAGGCGGCGCGCGCGCTGGGCATCAGCCGGGCCACGGTCTACCGCAAGCTGTGGCAGGCGCGGCGGCCCACCTCCTGACGCAGCGGCTCAGCGGCTCAGCCGCCCAGCGCCACCACCACCGACGATTCGTCCACCCACGCCGCCACGCGCTGGCGGACGCGCAGCGCCTCGGCCGGCGCCGCGAAGCCCACCAGGTGCAGGCCCGGCGCAACCGCCAGCGTGATCTCGTCGCCGCTGTCGCCGCGCGCCACCCGGGTCACGTTTCCCTCGAGACGATTGGTGCTCCCTTGGGCGCCGGTCCCCGATTCGGCGGATGGCGCAGCGCGCGCGACCTTCACCGCCGTGGCCTTGCACAGCGCAATCACCGGCATGCCAGGCGCCAGGCCCAGCAGTTGCACGCTTTCCTGGGTCACTCGGGCGGCGATCCGCCCCTTGTCCCCCAGGCCCAGCCACACCCGCGCCGCGGGCCCGTCGCCTTCCAGCTGCTCGACGCGCGCGGGCAGCTGGTTGCGCATGCTGGTGCGCAGCGCCAGCCAGCCCAGCGCCGGGCCGGCGCCTCGCTGCGGTGCGGGCCCTTGCGCCAGGGCCGCGCCACCGGCTGCAAAACGGGCCTGCACTTCGCGTCGTGCCGCCTCCATGGCGTCGGCCAGGGCGAGCAGTTCGCTGCCCTGGGGCGTGAGGGTTGCACCGCCGCCGCCGGCGCCGCCCACGGCGCGTTCGAGCAATGCCACGCCCGCCAGGTTGCCCAGCGTGTCGATGGCCTGCCAGGCCGCCTTGTAGCTCACCCCCGCATCGCGCGCCGCCTGCGAGATGCTGCCGGTGCGGCCGATGCCGCGCAGGATGTCGATGCGCTTGTCCGAGGGTCCGTGGCCCAGGGCGTCGATGTAGCGATGGGTGGTGGTCATGGGCCGATTGTGCGGTGGGGCCTTTCGCGAGGCCGCTAAACTAGCGCTATTCCATTTTTGAATAGCGACAGCAACCATGCGCCAGACTGCCTTCCGCTTGCTCGCCCGCCTGCTCCCGCCGCTGGCCGCCCTGGCCATGGCAATGCCTTCCCAGGCGCAAGACCTGGTGGTCTCTGCCGCCGCCAGCCTGACCCAGGCCTTCCGCGACGTGGGCGCGCAGTACGAGAAGGCGCACCCGGGCCGCAAGGTGGTCTTCAACTTTGCCGCCTCGGGCGCGCTGCTGGCGCAGATGCAGCAAGGCGCGCCGGTGGACGTGTTCGCCTCGGCCGACCAGCCCACCATGGACCGCGCCGCCGGCGCCAGGCTGCTGGCCGAAGGCACGCGCGCCGACTTCGCCCGCAACACCCTGGTGGTGGTGCTGCCGTCGTCCAGCAAGCTCGAACCCAGGGCGCTCAAGGACCTGGCCGCCCCCGACTTTGCGCGCCTGGCCTCGGGCACGCCGGCATCGGTGCCGGCCGGCAAGTACACCGCCGATGCCGTGGCTGCCGCCGGCCTGACCGAGTCGCTGCAGCCGCGCTGGGTGTTCGGCGAGAGCGTGCGCCAGGTGCTCAACTACGTGGCGCGCGCCGAGGTCGATGCCGGCTTCGTCTACCGCACCGATGCGCTCATCGAGACCGGCAAGACCCGCATCGCCTTCACCGTGCCCACTGCCAGCCCGGTGAGCTACCCCATCGCACAGGTCGCGGCCAGCACCAACGCGCAGGCGGCCAAGGATTTCATCGCCTTCGTGCGCGGCGCATCCGGCCAGGCCATCCTGCAGCGCTACGGCTTCTCGCCGCCCTGAGTCCATCTTGGGATCGTTCACACCCGCCATGCTCGAGCCCCTGTTCCTGACGCTGAAGGTGGCCCTGCTGGCCACGCTGATCGCCGGTGCCCTGGGCATCGCGGCGGGGCACTGGATGGCACGGCATCGCTTTGCCGGACAGAACGCGCTTGACGCGGTGCTGGTGCTGCCCATGGTGCTGCCGCCCACCGTGCTGGGCTACTACCTCATCGTGCTGATCGGCCGCAACGGCGCCATCGGCGGCTGGCTGGAGCGCTGGTTCGGCATCCGGCTTCTCTTTACCTGGCAGGGCGCGGTGCTGGCCGCGGCGGTGGTGGCTTTTCCGCTCATCTACAAGGCGGCGCGTGCGGCCTTCGAGGACATCGACCCGCGCTTCCAGCAGGCAGCGCGCACGCTGGGCGCCGGCGAGTGGGAGCTGTTCTGGCGCGTGAGCCTGCCGCTGGCCACGCGCGGCATCGCCGCCGGCCTGGCCCTGACCTTTGCGCGCGCCATGGGCGAGTTCGGCGCCACGCTCATGGTGGCGGGCAACCTGCCGGGCCGCACGCAGACGCTGTCGGTGGCCGTGTACAGCGCGGTGCAGGCGGGCGACGATCCGCTGGCCTTGAGCCTCACGCTGGTGATCTCGGTGCTGTGCATCGTGCTGCTGGTGATCGCCGGCCGGCTGCTGCAGGCCAGGCATTGAGGGAAGGAAGAACGACATGATCGACCTGCACCTGCGCCTGTCGCTGCAATCCGAGGACCGCCATTTCGACCTGGACGTGGCGCTGCGCTCGGACAGCCCGCGCACCGCCCTGCTGGGCCCGTCGGGCGCCGGCAAGTCAACCGTGCTGCTGGCCATTGCCGGCCTCATTCCCCATGCGCACGGCCACCTGCGGGTGGGCGGCAGCACCCTGCTGGACAGCGCCCGCGGCATCGACTTGCCGGCGCGCGAGCGCGGCGTGGGCTTCGTGTTCCAGGACTACGCGCTGTTTCCGCACCTGAGCGTGGAGCAGAACCTGATGTTCGGCGTGCGCCGGATGGGGCATGCCATGCCGGCCGGCGCCAAGGAACGCGTGTCGGCGCTGCTCGCCCAGTTCGGCCTGGAGCCTGTGCGCAGTGCGCTGCCGCGCCATCTCTCAGGTGGCCAGAGGCAGCGGGTGGCGCTGGCACGCGCGCTGGCCACGCAACCACGCCTGCTGCTTCTGGACGAGCCGTTGTCCGCGCTCGACCAGGACCTGCGTTCGCGCCTTCGCCACGAAATGGCCCAGATGCTCGAGCGGGTGCAGGTACCCACGCTGCTGGTCAGCCACGACCCGGAAGATGTGCGGGTGCTGGCCCAGTCGGTGGTGCGAATTGCCGGCGGCCGCGTGGCCGGCGCGCAGGCGGTCTCGGCGGCGCTGGCCTGAAGGAGCGCGCACCGGCCGCCAGGACCGGGGCAACCCGTCAGGCAGCGGCCGGCACCTTGTCCAGAAAGCCCGTCACCGAATGCAGCCGCCCGCCGGCCAGGCGCGCGAAGTCGGTGCCCTGGATCAGGTCCTGGCTGGCCTCGGGGCCCAGCGTCCAGGAAAAGCGCAGGTGCTCGCCGTGCGCGTCGGGCTTGCCCAGCAGCTTGAAGCGAAAGCCCGGAAAGCGTGCCTGCACCGCCGCGATCAGCGCGCTGATGCCTTCGGCACCCGCCGCATTGGCAATCGGGTCGATGTAGCTCGCGTCGTGTGTCCAGCCCTCGGCCAGCAATTGCAGGCGGCGCGAAGCATCGGTCTCGTTCCACAGGGCGATGTAGCGCTGCGCAACGTGGTCGGCCAGCTGGGCTTGTGAAGTGGTATTCATGGCGATTCCTTTCCTTGGTTGCTGCCGCCGGGTTGGCGGGGTGAAGGAATGGTCGCCGCGAGGGCGCCGCAAAGCCATGACGTGGGAGGTCATGGCCGCGGCCAAGCCCTCCCTGCGCCCTACTTGGCCGCGGCGTCGGGGAAGAACAGCTGCTCGCCGCCGATCTTGTAGGCCGCAATGCTGGCCTGCCCTTGCGGCGAGATCACCCAATCGACGAACTTCTGTGCGCCGGCCGTGTTGCGATTGGGAAACTTGGCCGGGTTCACCACCATCACGCCGTACTGGTTGAACAGGCGCTTGTCGCCTTCCACCACCACAGCCAGCTCGGCCTTGTTCTTGAACGACAGCCAGGTGCCGCGGTCCGACAGCACATAGGCGCCGGCGGACGCGGCGATGTTCAGCGCCGGGCCCATGCCGCAGCCGCATTCCTTGTAGCCGGTGCCCTTCTTGTCGTTGGGCACCGGCTGGCCGGCTTCGCCCAGGCCGGCCTGCGTCCACAGGCGGCGCTCGGCCGCGTCGGTGCCGCTCTTGTCGCCGCGCGACACGAAGGGCGCGTTGACCGCTGCGATCTTCTTGAGCGCGGCCACGATGTCGTTGCCCTTCACGCCCGCCGGATCCTTGGCCGGGCCGACGAGCACGAAGTCGTTGTACATGACCGGGAAGCGCTTGACGGCATTGCCTTCGGCCACGAACTTCTCCTCGGCCGCGGTGTCGTGCACGAAGAGCACGTCGGCATCGCCGCGCCGCGCCATGTCGATGGCCTGGCCCGTGCCCACGGCCACCACCTTCACGTCGATCTGCGTGGCCTTCTTGAAGTCCGGCAGCAGGTGCGAGAACAGGCCCGACTGCTCGGTGGAGGTGGTCGAGGCCATGGT
>JAFECZ010000749.1 GCA_018241905.1 Pseudomonadota bacterium | reverse complement strand
CCTGCAGTACAACACCCCGATCAAGATCGTTTCGCTGAACAACCGCTACCTGGGCATGGTGCGCCAGTGGCAGGAAATTGAATATTCCGGCCGCTACAGCCACAGCTACATGGACGCGCTGCCCAACTTCGTGAAGCTGGCCGAGGCCTATGGCCACGTCGGCATGCTCATCGAGCGGCCGCAGGACGTGGAGCCGGCGCTGCGCGAGGCGCGCAAGCTCAAGGACCGGACCGTGTTCATGGACTTCCGCACCGACCCCACCGAGAACGTGTTCCCGATGGTGCAGGCGGGCAAGGGCATCACCGAAATGCTGATGGGGTCGGAAGACCTCTAAGGAATCCGCAAGGCACAAGCAAGTCCAGCCCGGCAGGTGCCGGGCCGGTTTTCTCCCAAAACTTTCCTGACGAATCTATTGCCTGCCGAGCCTGCGCATTACCGTGCGCGGGGGAGGGCAGCGAAAAGAGGAGTCGCGCAAACATGAAACACATCATCGCTGTCCTGCTGGAAAACGAGCCCGGCGCTCTTTCCCGCGTGGTGGGTCTGTTCTCGGCCCGCGGCTACAACATCGAATCGCTCACCGTCGCGCCCACGGAAGACCCGAGCCTTTCGCGCATGACGATCCAGACCACCGGCTCCGACGACGTCATCGAGCAGATCACCAAGCACCTGAACCGCCTCATCGAGGTCGTGAAGGTAGTCGACCTGACCGAAGGTGCCTACACCGAGCGCGAGCTCATGATGGTGAAGGTGCGCGCGGTGGGCAAGGAGCGCGAGGAGATGAAGCGCATGGCCGACATCTTCCGCGGCCGCATCATCGACGTGACCGACAAGAGCTACACCATCGAGCTCACCGGCGACCTGGGCAAGAACGATGCCTTTTTGCAGGCCATCGAGCGCAGCGCCATCCTGGAAACCGTGCGCACCGGGCCGAGCGGCATCGGCCGCGGTGAGCGCATCCTGCGCGTCTGACCCCCCCATCCAACTCAACAACCGATTTCATCTGGAGATAAACATGAAGGTTTTCTACGACAAGGACTGCGACCTGAGCCTGATCAAGGGCAAGACTGTCGCCATCATCGGCTACGGCTCGCAGGGCCATGCGCACGCGCAGAACCTCAACGACAGCGGCGTGAAGGTCGTGGTCGGCCTGCGCAAGGGCGGTGCCTCGTGGGACAAGGTCGGCAAGGCCGGCCTGAACGTGCTGGAAGTGAACGACGCGGTCAAGTCCGCTGACGTGGTCATGATCCTGCTGCCCGACGAGCAGATCGCCGAGGTCTACAAGAACAACGTCGAGCCGAACATCAAGCAGGGCGCTTCGCTGGCCTTCGCGCACGGCTTCAACGTGCACTACAACCAGGTCGTGCCGCGCGCCGACCTCGACGTGTGGATGGTCGCCCCCAAGGCGCCCGGCCACACCGTGCGCAACACCTACACCCAGGGCGGCGGCGTGCCGCACCTGGTGGCCGTGCACCAGGACAAGTCGGGCAAGGCGCGTGACCTGGCCCTCTCGTACGCCATGGCCAACGGCGGCGGCAAGGCCGGCATCATCGAGACCAACTTCCGCGAAGAGACCGAGACCGACCTGTTCGGCGAGCAGGCCGTTCTGTGCGGCGGAGCCGTCGAGCTGATCAAGATGGGCTACGAGACGCTGGTGGAAGCCGGCTACGCGCCCGAGATGGCCTACTTCGAGTGCCTGCACGAGCTCAAGCTGATCGTGGACCTGATCTACGAAGGCGGCATCGCCAACATGAACTACTCGATCTCGAACAACGCCGAGTACGGCGA
>JAFECZ010000748.1 GCA_018241905.1 Pseudomonadota bacterium | reverse complement strand
CGCGCCCTGGGTCGCCGTATCCACTCGTTGTGGGACTTGGGTTGTCGACATTTCCATCTCCTTTGCCCGAGAAGTGAAGGAAATCCCGTTGTAGCTAAACGGGTCTTGCCCCGGCTAGTCCCACATAGCATCTAACGAAAGCGGCAAGTAGCTAGGGCAGGGCGGAGTTGCAGTTCAGTGCCCGGAGCAGTCGGTCGCATGATCGGCTTGTTTACCCGATAGCTGACGTTTGACCGACCATCGATATACAGCCTGGGAGAGAATCAGCGCCAAGGGGCTTTTGACCTTTTTGACCTTTTTGACCTTTGCGCTCAGTGTGACGCTGGACGGGTGCTGCGACCATCGCGAGATGGTCGCCGACGAAGAGATGCACCGCTATTGGACGCGCATGATGGACGCCGCGGGAGCGATGCTCTTCGGGTGTCGGACCTACGAGCTGATGGAAGACGCCTGGCCCCAGGTGGCGCGAGACCCGAATGCGACACCGTAGAACCGGGGCTGGGCGAAGAAGCTCGAAGCCGCGCGAGATCGCCTTCTGGCCATAGGCCTACTGCAGCACCTGGTCGGCGCGCTTTGTCATCTCGGGCGAAATCGTCATACCAATCCGCCGGGCGGTCTTGAGGTTGACGACGAGCTCACTTCGGTTGCGGACCCCTATCGGCAGGTCGCCCGGCTTTGCGCCGTTCAGAATCTTGTCAACGTACTGGGACATCGCTCGATTGGCGTCGAGTATGGTCGTGCCGAAGTTGATTAGTGCCCCGGAATTCGGGTAGCCGCCGGGGAATATCGTAGGCAGCCGACGCTCAATCGCGAGCTCAGCGATACGGGAGAGGTGTTGCAACGGCACCGGCACTTCGAGCACCAACACGGCTTCGACCTTTTCGTCCATGGCGGCAGCGAACACGCCCTCGAGGTCTGGGTTTGGCCCCTTCACTCGCAACAGGAGTGGTCGCACCCCGGCCGATCGAGCCGCACTGTCGTACGCGCGCTCAAAAGGGCTCCATCCGGGATCAGTTTTCGAATGTGGGATGTCTTGATCGCTCACGATCGCGGTCGTGCGGAGGTTCGGAATGATCTCCTTCAGCAAACGAAAGGACTTGTCAGGCTGCTCGGGGTCGGAGCTACTGAAGCCCGTGGCGTTGCCGCCAGGGTGCTCTGGAGTTTCGGCAAGGCCGGTCTCCACAAGAGCAGTCGGGCTGAGTACAGCAGCAAAGACAATCGGGATGCGTGACGTTGCCCGTTGCGCGGCGCGGGCAGCCACAGCCCCCGACGCGGCGATGATCTCAACTCGCAAGCCGACCAGTTCCTCGGCCAGCATTGGAAGCCGCTCGGCTTGACCTTCCGCAAAGCGCGCTTCGATGGCAATGTTGCGCCCCACGTGATAGCCGAGCTCAGCCAGACCGGCTTGGAACGCTTCGAGAGCAAGGCCTCTTCTGCCGTTCGAGATGTATCCGATCCGCTTACCGACACCCTCCTGCGGGCACGCTTCTTCGGCGAACAAAGCCGACAAGGCAAGGGATGGGATTGCGACCAAGCCTCTTCGTCTGTCCATGGCGTTCACAGCTACTCCTCCAGGCGCGACGTGGTTGTTGTTGCTCGCCACGTATGCACCAGGTGCATTGCTTTGTCCAGCGGGAATGTCCGCGTCTCATGACACGAAGGAGGTTCCGACCTGGGACTGATCGAGCGAACGCCTGTGTCGTGGAACGCCTCGAAGCGGAGCGTTCGCCATCGACGGCTTCTCTGATCGGGCCCGTTTGTCAACCGCGGGCTGTCTTAGTCTTATGGGCAT
>JAFECZ010000747.1 GCA_018241905.1 Pseudomonadota bacterium | reverse complement strand
CCATCGTCGAGCGAATCCGGAATGTTCTGCGGCCGGGTGGGGTGCTGTTGTGTCGATTGAACTCAACACAGGACAGCAATTTCGGGGCGGGCGCTGGAGACCTCATCGAGGAGAACTACTACCTGGTAGACGGCCAGCCGAAGCGCTTCTTCGACGAGGAATCGGTTTCTCGACTTTTCCGGGATGGGTGGCGGCCGATCTCCCAGGAGCACATGACGACGCGCAAGTACTTCAGGCGCAAGGCTCTGTGGGAAGTCGTTGTCGAAAGAGCAGGTTAGCCAGGCGGGAAGAACCGTTTCAGTGTCATGCAGGAGTCACTTCCGCCGCGTCGATTGGATTACATTGACCCGCAGTTATCGATCTGGCTCGGCTCTGGCCCGCGACCGCACATGACCCTGCGCACCACCCTCGACTTCCTCCTCTACGACTGGCTCGACGCCCCCGCGCTCAGCGCCCGCGAGCGATTCGCCGACCACTCCCGCGAAACCTTCGACGCGGTGCTCGACACCTGCGAGCGCATTGCCCGCGAGAAATACGCCCCGGCCAATCGCACGGTCGACACCGAAGAGCCGCGCTTCGACGGCGAGAAGGTCATCCTGCCCCAGGCCACGCACGACGCCCACAAGGCTTTCGTCGAATCCGGGATGATGTCCGCCGCGCAGGACTACGACATCGGCGGCATGCAGCTGCCCTACACGGTGCAGGCCGCGGCCAACAGCTTCTTCGCCATGGCCTCGGTGAGCATCGGCTCGAACATGCTCACCAGCGGCAACGCCAACCTGCTGATGGTGCACGGCACCGAGATGCAGAAGAAGGTTTTTGCGCTCAACGAATTCTCCGGGCGCTGGGCCGGCACCATGTGCCTGTCGGAGCCGCAGGCCGGCTCGTCCCTGAGCGACGTGGCCACGCGTGCCGTGCCCGACGGCGCCGACTTCCAGAGCGACCCGCTGGGCCCGCGCTACCGCCTCACGGGCAACAAGATGTGGATCTCGGCCGGCGACCACGAGCTGACCGAGAACATCGTGCACATCGTGCTGGCCAAGATCCCGGATGAAAACGGCAAGCTCGTTCCCGGCACGCGCGGCATCTCGCTGTTCATCGTGCCCAAGCGCATGGTCGATACCGAAGGCAATCTGACGGGCCAGCGCAACGACGTGGCGCTGGCGGGCCTGAACCACAAGCTGGGCTGGCGCGGCACCACCAACACGCTGCTGAACTTCGGCGAGGGCAAGTACCCGGTGGACGGCAAGGCTGGCGCCGTCGGCTACCTGGTGGGCTCGCCGGGCAAGGGCCTGGCCTGCATGTTCCACATGATGAACGAGGCGCGCATCGGCGTGGGCACCGCCGCCACCATGCTGGGCATGGCGGGCTACTACGCATCGCTCGAATATGCCAAGAACCGCCCGCAGGGCCGCCCGGTCGGCCCGGAAGGCAAGGACGCCGCCAAGCCGCAGGTGCGCATCATCGAGCACGCCGACGTGCGCCGCATGCTGCTGGCGCAGAAGGCCTATTCCGAGGGCGCGCTGGCGCTGGAGCTGTATTGCGCGCGCCTCGTCGACGAGCACAAGACAGGCGACGACAAGTCTGCCGACGACGCGCGCATCCTGCTGGAGGTGCTCACGCCCATCGCCAAGAGCTGGCCCAGCGAGTGGTGCCTGGAGGCCAATTCGCTGGCCATCCAGGTGCACGGCGGCTACGGCTACACGCGCGACTTCCCGGTTGAGCAGTACTGGCGCGACAACCGCCTGAACATGATCCACGAGGGCACGCACGGCATCCAGGCGGCCGACCTGT
>JAFECZ010000746.1 GCA_018241905.1 Pseudomonadota bacterium | reverse complement strand
ACGGAAACGAAAGCAGGCCGGAGCCCATGATGGATTTGAGTTCTTGCGGATTCATCTTTGAGTCGTTCCAGTGCGTGTGTGTCTTTTGGAAAGAAGCGGGTTGTTGTTCGTGTTGGGCGAGAGCGGGTGGCAGTTCAGTCCAGCCGGATGTCGGCAGCCTTCACCACCTGCGCCCAGCGAGCGCGCTCCTTGTTGAAGAATTGCTCTTCCTCGGCGGGAGACATGGTCACGACCTCGGCGCCCTGCCCGGCCAGGCGCGAGCGGATGTCGGCGGTGCGGATGATGGAGATCAGCTCCTTGTTCAGCCGCGCAATCACGGCATCGGGCGTGCCCTTGGCCACGCGCACGCCCTGCCAGGTGCCCGACTCGAAGCCGGGCACGCCTTGCTCTGCAATGGTGGGCACGTCGCCGATGAGCGGCATGCGCGTGGCCTTGGAAACCGCCAGCACCTTGAGCTTGCCGCTTTGCACCTGCGGCAGCGTGGCGAGCATGCCGTTCATCAGCACCTGGGTCTGGCCGGCCACCGTGTCCTGGATGGCCTGCACGCCCCCCTTGTAGGGCACGTAGATCCACTTGGCATTGACCGCGCGCTGCAGCGCCACGCCGGCCAGGTGCGGCGCGCTGCCGGTGGCCGTGACCGCGAAGTTCAGGTCGCTGGTCCTGGACAGGGCCACCAGCTCCTTGAGATTGTCGGCCTTGACCGACGGATGCACCACCAGCAGGTGCGGCGAGTAGGCCAGCATGGTCACGCCGCGCAGGTCCCTGGACGGGTCGAAGCTGAGCTTGGTGTAGACCGAGGGGCTGATGGCCAGCGCGCCCACGTCGCACAGCAGCAGCGTGTAGCCGTCCGGCGCCGACTTGGCGACGTAGTCCGCGCCCAGGTTGCCGTTGGCGCCGGGCCTGTTCTCCACGATGACCGGCTGGCCCAGCGCCACCGACAGCGGCTGGCTGATGGAGCGGGCAATGATGTCGGAGGAGCCTCCCGGCGGATACGGAACGACGATGCGGATGGGTTTGCTGGGCCAGGTGTCGGCTGCCTGGGCGGCGCCTGCGGCCATCAGGCCGCTACCTGCGAGTGCGCCGAGCATGAGATCGCGTCGATTGAGGGCCACTCTTGATGTCTCCGGTTGGGGAATGGATAAGGCGACGCCGCGGTGCGACGTCATTTGTTGTCATATGTCATCGTATAACTTGATCGAAAAAATGTCCAGCCCTTCAAGACGATGACCGGCGTGCGCGGCGACGCCAGCACCTCTGATTGCATTGGGAAGCTCTAGGGTTTGCACCCACGCCATGGGCCTCCGTTCTCGTTGACAGCATCGGGCGGCCTTGCGAATAATGCGCCACACTTGTACGACAACCGATAACCAATAACTACAGACGGAGACGCACCATGGGACAAGGCCTTTTCTCACGCCGGCAGATGCCGCCCAGCGATGCCAGCGCGCGGCGCCGGCACGCCAACTTGCGCCCGACCGCATCGGTCCCGCGCCCAGGCCGACCGTGCCGCCCGCGCCAAGGGTAGGCACGCCGGACCGCCGCACCACCCTCACCGACCCGCGCTGAGAGACACAGCGCCCAAGCCCCGCCGACCGGTGCCGGGAGGCGCCGCGTCGATCTTTTTCGACGCGGCCGCCAAGCGCGCCCCGGCCGGCCTTCCTTCTCCAAAGAGGTAGCCCACGATGACCATGCACGACTCCAGGACGCCAGCCGTCCGACCCATTGCGCGCTGGATGCTGTCGCTGGCCGCGGCAGCGATGCTCGCGGCTTGCGGCGGAGGCAGCGACACGACCG
>JAFECZ010000745.1 GCA_018241905.1 Pseudomonadota bacterium | reverse complement strand
GTTCGTCCAGGTCTTCCTTCGCGCCGCGCAGCGTGAGGCGGCTTTGCACCACCTTGCGCGGCGCATGCCAGAGCCAGCTGCGGTCCAGCCAGGACTGGGCCACGTAGACGAAGGTCTGGCGCGAGATGCGCTGGCGCTCTTCGTCCGAGAGTTCGGGAAAGCACACGCGCAGGTTGGCATCGACCACGCGCCGCCGCGGCCGGGCCACCGCGTGAAGGATGTGACCCAGGCCTGCCCCGACACTGCGCAGCACCGGTAGCGGCAGGTGCGCAATGGCCTTCATCACGCCGATGCCAAGGTGCGCCGACAAGCTCATTGCCCCACCTCCATCTCGGCACGCGGCTCCTTGAAGCGCGCGTAGTCCCAGACGTACTGGCCAGGCAGTTCGCGGATGAGCTTCTCGATGCCCCGGTTCATGGCGGCGGCGGCATCTTCGGGCGTGGCCTTGGGATCGCCAAGCGCCGTGTCGTTCATGGGCTCGATGCGGATCGCATAGCCCTTGCCGGGTGCCAGCCTTTCGCATGACGCCAGGAAGACCCTGGCCCCGGTCTGCTGCGCCAGGCGCGGCAGCAGGGTCATGGTGTAGGCGCGCCGCCCCAGGAAGGGCGCCCAGACGCCCTGCCCCAGCGGCGGCACCTGGTCGGGCAGGATGCCGGTATAGCCACCCGACTTCAGGGCGCGCATCAGGCCGCGCACGCCCGCCGTGTTGGTGGGCAGCATCTTCAGGCCGCGCCGGTTCTCGCGCGAAGCGGCCACCAGCTCGGACATCCAGGCCTTGCGTGCCGGGCGATACAGCGCGGTCATGGGGCCATGTGCATCGACAAAGCGCTCGCCGATGGCCTGGCCCAGCAATTCCCAGCTGCCGATGTGCGGGGTGATGAAGATCACGCCCTTCTTGGCCGAGAGCGCGGCTTCGACTTCTTCGGCGCCGCTCCAGCTCACCACGTGGGGCAAGACGCTCACGCCGGCCGGCCGGCCCCACAGAAAAGGCAATTCGGCCAAGGCAGCGCCAGCGGCTGCAATGGCGGGCCGATATTGCGCCGGGGTAATTCCGGCCGATTCGGCATTGGCCTTGAAACGGCTGCGATAGCCCGAGGAACCCCACCACACCAGCCAGCCCAGCGGCGTGCCGAGCCGATGCATCAGCGAGAGCGGCACATGCGCAAGCAAACGAAACAGGGTGATCATCCAAAAACGACTGGGGACGCAAATAAACCGGACGCGCGCGCTGCTTATTGATTAGGGCAAGAGCATCTCCAGCGCGGCTCTTATAGAATCCAAATTGTCGCCGAGTTATGGAACTACTTGCAGGGCGACGTTAAACATCACTGCTAAAGCGTTCGCCAGAACTCCCAAAGGGTCGGCAACGCGCCAATCCAACTTGTTGCAAGACGGAGTTTCAGTACATGGCGAACGATTTTCTCTTCACTTCCGAATCGGTTTCCGAAGGCCACCCCGACAAGGTCGCGGACCAGATTTCCGATGCAATCCTCGACGCGATCTTCGAGCAGGACCCGCGCTCGCGCGTGGCTGCCGAAACGCTGACCAACACCGGCCTGGTCGTGCTTGCCGGTGAAATCACCACCAACGCGCACGTCGACTACATCCAGGTGGCGCGCGACACCATCAAGCGCATCGGCTACGACAACACCGACTACGGCATCGACTATCGTGGCTGCGCCGTCATGGTCTGCTACGACAAGCAGTCCAACGACATCGCCCAGGGCGTGGACCACGCCAGCGACGACCACCTCAACACCGGCGCCGGCGACCAGGGCCTGATGTTCGGCTACGC
>JAFECZ010000744.1 GCA_018241905.1 Pseudomonadota bacterium | reverse complement strand
GAGCTGGCCTGCTCTTCGGTGCGCGAAGACAAGTCCTGGTTGCCGCTGGCAATCTGGCCCGAGGCCGTGGCGATGTTGTCGGTGCCGCTGCGCACCTCGCCCACGATGCGCGCCAGGCTCGAGTTCATCTCGCGCAGCGCTGCCAGCAGCTGGCCGGTTTCGTCACGCGAGTTCACTTCGATTCGGCTGCCCAGGTCGCCACCTGCCACGGCCTGCGCCACGCGCACGGCTTCGGACAAGGGCTTGGAGACGATGCGCGCAATGGTCAAGGCCAGCAGCACGCCCGCCACGACGCAACCGGCAAGAATGGCGGCGATCAGGTTGCGGCCATTCCTGTAGACACGGTCCGCCGCCTCGGAGGCGGCCTCGCCGCGGGCCACGTTCAGCTTCACCAGCTTGTCGATGAGGCCCATCATGTCGCGGAACAGGCGTTGCGATTCGCCGCGCAGCATGGCGTCGATCCCTTCGCGCTGGGAGCGCACCGCAGCGACGATCTTCTGGTGCTCCTGCGCGTACTGGTCCATCGCCTTGGCATAGTCCGCCCACAAGGTCTTTTCCTCGGGCGAATCGATCATCTTCTCGTACTCGGCGCGGTTCTCGCTCCAGCGCGTCCAGCCTTCGGTCATGCCCTTGTCGTAGTAGGCCAGGTCGTCCGGGTTGATGGCGCCGGCAAACTGCACCTCCTGCTGGCGGTAGCGTGCCGTCGAGGCCTTCATTTCCAGCAGGGCACGGGTCGAGGGCATGCGCTCCATGGCAATTTCCGTCGACAGGTCGTTGACGCTGGACAGCTGCGCGATGGAGAACAGGCCGACGAAAACGGTCAGTGCAATGACCGCGGCAAAGGCCACCATCAGCTTGGTGGCGATCTTGAGGTTGTAGAACGCTTTCATTTTTCGATGCGTCTTCTTGTTGCGGGTGCCGCGCCCGCGTCAGGCGGCGGCCTTTTCGATGAGCCCCATTTCCTCGCTGGACATCAGGCGGTCGATGTCCATGAGAATGAGCATCCGCTCGTTGACCGTGCCCAGGCCGATGAGGTAGTCGGTGTCCAGCAGCGAGCCCATCTGCGGCGCGTCCTTGATCTGCTCGGGCGTCAGGGTGATCACGTCGGACACGCTGTCCACCACCATCCCCACCACGCGCCCGCCGATGTTCAGCACGATCACCACCGTGAACTGGTCGTAGCTCGGGTCGCCCAGGTTGAGCTTTACCCGCATGTCGATGATCGGCACGATGATTCCGCGCAGGTTGACCACACCCTTGATGAAGGCAGGGGCGTTGGCGATGCGGGTCACGGCGTCGTAGCCGCGCAGCTCCTGCACCTTCTGGATGTCGATGCCGTATTCCTCTTCGCCCAGGGTGAAGGAGAGGAATTCCAGCGGCTTCGCCGCTTGCGAGGCGGCGCCGATCTGGCCCGCCGCGGCGGATTCTTGGAGGGATGTGGTCTTCATCAGCATGTTGTTGATCCGGTTTGTCTTTGGAACGATGTCCATTCCCGCTGTTGCGCATTGGCCGTGGCCGGCTGCGCTGTTGCGGGGCTGCTCTTCTTGCTTGACGCGCATGATTTCAACTGCAAAGAGTGCTGGCCTTGTTATCGGCCGCTGCACGCATTTCTGAAGGGCCCCGGTGTGGTGCCGCGGACGCTTGCGTGACTTCGCTCAGCCGGCGTGGGCCGCGGCATGGTCCTTGTCCAGCTTGAACATTCCGACGACCTGCGAAAGGCCGCCGGCCTGCTCTTGCAGCGAGGCCGCTGCTGCCGCCGCCTCTTCCACCAGCGCCGCGTTCTGCTGCGTCTCCTGGT